>CAJXQV010000083.1 GCA_913058165.1 uncultured Chromatiales bacterium
GGCTCGGAGATGTGTATAAGAGACAGCACCGATGCCGCTGCAGCTGCCAAAGCATTCAATACATTATGCCGACCTGCCATTGGCAAGCTCAAAGGCACATCACCCAATGGTGAATGCAATTCAAAACGCAGTTCAGGCGCATCCGGATCTTCTTCAATCTTGGTCGCAAAGAAATCGGCAGCGCTGCTCTGACCAAATGACAACTGCGCCACATGCCCGCAACGCTCACGCCAGCAGTCATAAAACGCATCATCATGATTCAACACGGCAATGCCATGCTCCGGCAAAGCACTAAAGAGCTCACCTTTGGCATTGGCAACACCGGCGAGACTGCCAAAGCCCTCCAGATGTGCAGCAGCAGCGTTTGTCACAATACCCACCTGCGGTGCTGCAACGGATGCAAGATACTTAATTTCGCCGGCAGCACTGGCGCCCATTTCGAACACGGCAATCTCATGCCGCTCGCGCAACTGCAATACAGTTAAAGGCAGACCGATGTCGTTATTCAGGTTCCCTTTCGTCGCCAACACCGCATCATCCGAACCAGTGCTTGCGCGCATAATGGCCGCAACCATTTCTTTAACCGTGGTTTTACCATTACTGCCGGTTACACCAACAGCAGGAATGTTATAACGGCGACGCCAGGCCTTAGCGTAATCACCCAATGCAAGACGGGTATCCGCCACCTCAACCTGAGCAATATCCGCAGCAACATGGTGCTCAACTACCGCACCGACAGCACCCTGCTCGGCCGCCTGAGCGACAAAATCCGAGGCGTCAAAACGATCACCCTTCAAGGCAAACAACAACTCACCGGCCTGCAAAGTACGGGTATCGGTAGACACCGCAGAAAAGTCAGCATCAACACCAACCAAACGACCATCAACAGCAAGCGCGACAGCAGCTAAAGAATCAAGGCTCATGCCGCCGCCTCTAAAGCTCGCGATGCGACATCTCGATCGGAGAACGGATGCGCCAAGTCGCCCTCAAGCTGATAGCTTTCAGCACCTTTACCGGCAATGAAAACCACATCGCCATGTGCGGCAGATGCCACAGCCTTGCCAATGGCAGCAGCGCGGTCATGGACCACCTCAGCATGAGCATCAGCGGAAAAGCCCTGCAAAATATCCGCTACGATTTTCTCAGGACTCTCATGCCGTGGATTATCATCGGTCACTATCGCAAAGTCGGCACAGCGGGAAACCACTTCAGCCATCTCTGAACGCTTGCCCCGATCGCGATCACCGCCGCAACCAAAAACGCACCAGATAGCGCCACTGCAGTGATCGCGAACAGTTGTTAGCGCCTTATCCAGAGCATCAGGCGTGTGCGCAAAATCAACAATCACCAGCGGCTGTGAAGCTTCACCGCCGATTAACTCCATACGACCAGCCGGAGCACCACATTTAGCCAATGCCCAGATCGCATCATTCAGCGTAATGCCTGAGACCATAAGAATGCCGGCGGCAACCAGCAGGTTTTCAACATTGAACCGGCCCCACAGCGACGAATGCAATTCCGCCTCACCGTGCTTATCGGAAAAACGAACATGCAAACCGTCCGCACCTATCGCCAATAACTCTGCATGCAATGATGCTGGTACAGCGGAATCTGTCGACACTGTTAAAAGATGCACATCCTTGTGCAACAGATCGGCTAATTCCCTGCCAAAGTCATTCGCGACATTAATTACTGCTGACTCAAACTTAAACTCGATAAATAAGCGTTGCTTCGCCTCCGCATACGCGGCCATCGTGGCGTGATAATCGAGGTGCTCGCGCGTGAGGTTTGTAAATGCAACGGTGCTAAAACGCATACCGTCTACACGACCTTGGTCCAACCCATGCGATGACACTTCCATGGCCACAAACTGGGCACCGGCATCTGCCATGCCCCTTAGGCGACGGTGAACGCTAATGACGCCCGGAGTGGTTAATGCGGCAGGCACAACACCTGCAGGCATTAAACCGAAACCCAAGGTGCCCATATAGGCAGAGCTCACACTCAAGTGCTGCATAGCCTGCGCAAGCAGCCATGCTGTTGTGGTTTTGCCATTTGTGCCGGTAATGCCGGTCACCGACATTGCCGAGGAAGGCATCGCAAAGAACCGGTCGGCAATCATGCCCAACTGCTCACCCAGCATGTCGACAGGGAAAACGACAACGCCCCGAGGAACTTCCGGCGCGGCAAGGCCCGCCTCCGGCTCCCATGCAACAGCACCGGCTCCGGCAGCGAGCGCCTCGGGCAAATACTCAAGACCGTGCTGATGCACGCCCCGGCAGGCAATAAATAACCCGCCCGGCACAACCTGACGACTATCGGATGTCATATCGGGCACATAGCAATCGGGCACATCGGCAACCAGTCCGTCGAACAATGCACTTAGCAGAATACCGGCGCTCATCGTCCCGCCTCCGCCAGACGCAATGCTTCGCGCTTGCTGCCCTGCACGTTGTCAGGCGCTACCGCTAAAATTCGCAGCGAGCCCGACGCAATACTTGAGAACACAGGTGCCGCAACCTGACCACCGTAGTACTCACCCGCATTCGGCTCATCGACGACAACCACAATCGCAAGGCGCGGCTTACTGGCCGGAGCGAGCCCGGCAAATACTGCGGCATAACGATTCTCGGCATAACCACCGTTAGCCGCTTTTCTACTGGTGCCGGTTTTACCAGCAATCCGATAACCCGCAATTGCGGCTTGGGTTCCGGTACCTCCGGTTTGCACAACACTCTCCATCATGCGCAAAACTGAATCGGCGGTATCAGGCTTAACAATGCGGCGGGCAATTGGATCCTGCTCAATCTTTAATAGCGACACCGGATACTGCAATCCTTTTGCGCCCAATACAGCGTAGGCTTGCGCCAACTGCAACGGCGTCATGGACAAACCATAGCCATAAGCCAATGTTGCCTGACTGATATCCCGCCAGTTTGCATAGTTACTGAGCAGCCCAGCCGACTCGCCAGGAAAACCACTCGCCGTAGACTGTCCCAAACCAAAACGCTTCAGCACTGTCCATAGATACTCGGGGTCCATAGACATTGCAATTTTTGTTGCGCCGACGTTACTGGATTTCTGCAATACGGTCTGTAAATTAATGCGGCCAAGATTACGCTTATCGACAATCTTCTTGGAACCAATATTCACATAGCCTGGAGAGGTGTCGATATAGGAGTTTTCGCGGTACTTGCCGCTCTCAAGCGCCGCCGCCACAACCAATGGCTTTAATGCAGAACCCGGCTCAAGAATGTCGGTAATAGCCCGATTGCGATAACGGCTAGCAGAAAAACTCGACCGGTTATTCGGGTTGTAGCTGGGCTGATTAACCATGGCCAGCACTTCGCCGGTATTCACATCGATCACTACAGCAGAGCCCGACTTCGCACGATGCTCATTCACTGCAGACTGCAGCGCACGATATGCAAAATACTGCATCCGCAAGTCGATACTGGTGATCACGTTCTGCCCATGCACCGGAGTCTGGACACTTTCGACATCTTCAACTGTTCGGCCTAACCTGTCCTTCAACACCTTTTTGCTACCGGACTTGCCCGCCAGCTTGTGATCGAAAGCCAACTCAAGACCTTCCTGGCCATCGTCATCGATATTGGTAAAGCCCAACAGATGCCCGATCACTTCGCCCGCAGGATAATAGCGGCGGTACTCACGCTGCGAATACACACCGGCGATACCCGCATCAATAATTCTGGCCGCATCACTCGGGTTCATGTGACGCTTCAGCCACAAGAACTGCTTAGCAGAGCTACGACTCACCTTCTCATTCAAGCTTGAACTGTTCATGTCGAGCAACTTCGCCAGCGCGAGAATCTGCTCAGGGGCAGCAACCAATACACCCGGATTTACCCAAATACTATCGACCGGCGTACTGACCGCCAGCACCTCGCCGTTGCGATCGGTTACCGTACCGCGGTGCGCTGAAATTTTGACAGAACGAATATGCCGGGCATCGGCCTGACGCTCGAGAAAAGCCTCATCAACTACCTGCAGATACACTGCACGTGCAAACAGGCCTGTGGCCCCAAGTGCCAGACAAAACACAGCAAAGTAAGCCCGCCCATTAAACCTGGGCCGATCTTCATTAACGATGCTACTGCGCTTAACCGGCTTGCGCTTCGACGACTGTTTTTTCACAGTCTTTCTCATTGCCGCACCAAACGGATATCGGCAGGGTTAGGCGAACGCATTTTCATTTGCTGACGTGCCAGACGCTCTACACGGGCATGCGCTGACCAGGTGCTTTGCTCAATCTGTAAACGCCCCCAGTTAACCTGCATTTCATCGCGAGCCGAGGTGAGTTGCTGAAGCTCAACAAATAGTTTTCGCGACTGATGCTTACTATGAACACACGCAATAGCTGAAATCATTACCGCCAACCCGAGAACAGCCGACATCATGATGAGGCGCGGTGACTCACCCATCACAAAACCTCTGAGACGCGTAAAACTGCGCTTCGCGCTCGCGGATTAACCGCAAGCTCGGCATCGCCCGCCTTAATCGCGCCATTGATTAGCTGCAATACTGGACGTGCCGATTCAGGCACCACCGGCAAGCGTGATAATGCAGGATCAACCCGGGAGTGATCACGCATAAATCGCTTAACCATGCGATCTTCGAGCGAGTGAAAACTAACAATGCACAGTCGTGCGCCTTTATTTAGCGAACCCACAGTGGCGTCCAGCGCCTGACGCAACTGCCCCAACTCATCGTTTAGATGAATACGGATTGCCTGGAAGGTTTTGGTTGCAGGGTGCTTGCCCTTGCCGTAACGCGGTACGGCCTTCTCAATAAGACCCGCTAACTCTGCGGTGGTGGTAATACGTTGCTCGTCGCGTGCGGCACAAATGGCCTTCGCAATCCGCCGAGCATTCTGATCTTCGCCCAAACGGGAAATGACACGCGCAATATCACCGAAGCCTGCGGAATTAACCCAAACTTCAGCAGTCTGTGGCGCCGTGGTATCCATGCGCATGTCGAGCGGACCGTCTGCCTGAAAACTAAAACCACGCTCAGGGGTATCCAGCTGCGGCGATGACACTCCCAGATCCAAAAGGATTCCATCAATCTGACCAAAGATCCCATGCTGCATCAGAATCTCTTGCAACCCCCCAAAACCTGCATGCTCTGCAATAACCCGCGGATCGGCCTTCGCCAACTCTTCCGCCACCCGTATAGCTTCCAAATCTTTATCTATAACCAGCAACCGACCATCCGGCCCCAGCTTTTCTAATATTTTTCGGGCGTGACCGCCGCGACCAAAAGTGCCGTCGACATAACAACCGTCAGCGCGCACCTGCAGATGTTCCAGGACTTCATTTAATAACACCGGAACATGTAATTCCTGCATGGTCTTTACAGCTTCCTTACCCAGACCGGCATCACGCCAATCTAAACCACAACTAGATCAACAGCGACTCAAGCTCTTCAGGCAAGTCGCCAGCTGTTGCATCATCTCCGAGATACCCGTCAACCTTGGTGTTCCAACGCGACTCATCCCAAAGCTCAAACTTTGCTCCCTGACCCAACAACATTGCCTGCTTGTCGAGACCCGCAAACTCTCGCAACTCGCGCGGAATGAGGATCCGGCCATGCCCATCCATTTGCTGTTCGGATGCATGGCCCACCATCAAACGCTGCAGACGTCGATTGGCCGGTTTTGTACCCGGCAACCGCATCAGGCGGCGCTCAAGGTCTTCCCAATCGGGCTGGGGATAGATCAGCAGGCAATAGTCGAGATCTACCGTGCAAACCACACGGCCTTCAGAGCGCTCGTTGATCTCGTCGCGATAACGCGCCGGGATCGCCATGCGGCCCTTAGCATCCAGACTGATTTTGGTTGCGCCTCTAAGCATTCTCAGAACTGTCTCTTATACACATCTGACGCTGCCGACGATCTACTCTGTGTAGAT
>CAJXQV010000084.1 GCA_913058165.1 uncultured Chromatiales bacterium
TCGGCAGCGTCAGATGTGTATAAGAGACAGTTTGTACTGCTTGCGCTTAACGGGGTGTTCCTCACCGTGCTGTGGCTGCGACAGGATCCGCAGCCACCCGCAGACTCTGCGCCTCAGCTGCGACAAGCACCCGTTCGTGAAAACACCCGGCCTGCCGCCAACAACAGCACAGCTGCCGAACAGCAGCTAATACCCGCGCCCGCAGCTAACGCTGCAGCCGCTGCAACAGTTCGGATACCGAAAACCGCACCGGCGCCAAGTAGCAATGAGCAACTGCCCTCAATGGAAACCCTGCAACTGAAGGGTGTCATTACACTGCCACCAATGCGCATCGATCTTCATGTGTACAGTGAAGTTCCGGCAGAGCGGTTTGTCTTTGTGAACATGAAAAAGCAGACTGAAGGGTCGCAGTTGCCCGAAGGCCCGACGGTTGAAACCATTACTCCGGAAGGCGTTACCCTGTTTTGGCAGGGGCAACGGTTTGTGATGTCGAAAAACTAGTTCGCGTTTCCGGCAGCCTGATATTCCTTTAGCGAAACACCTTTCCCGCGTTTAAACGCTGGCGAAAACTGCTCTATTCAGAAAAGCCCGAATAAGAGTCCTCGTGCAAATCAGCCAAGGCCCAATCAGTCGCGCAATCCAATACCTTTATGAATGAGGTAGTAACAGGTGACTGCAAACAATGCCAGAAACACCAGAATTACAGCAAAAGCGGAGCCAATGCTGATGTCAGACACCCCAATAATACCGTAGCGGAAGCCGTTTACCATATACAGAATCGGATTGACCTTGGAAAGGCCGGCCCAAAAATCGGGCAAGAGTGATGTGGTGTAAAACACGCCGCCCAAATAGGTCAATGGTGCCAAAATAAATGCCGGAATAATTGCGATATCATCAAATTTTCTGGCGAATATAGCGTTAATCATCCCCGCCATAGAAAAGACCATGGCAGTAAGAATAAGAACCGCGAAAGCAATAAACGGGTGCTTTACGTCAATATCGGTGAAGAACAGCGCGACCACTGTAACGATAGCACCGACGGCAAGACCGCGGACAACGCCACCCATCACATGCCCAAGAATAATCACCCAGCCACTTAACGGGGATACCAACATTTCTTGAAGGTAGCCTTGAAACTTGGCCCCAAAAAATGAAGACACTACGTTACCGTATGAGCTTGTAATGACCGACATCATAATCAAACCCGGCGCCATAAACTGCATGTAGTCGAAGCCGCCCATATCACCAATTCGCCGCCCGATAAGGTTACCGAAAATGACGAAGTAGAGCGACATAGTGATTGCGGGCGGCACTATGGTCTGCACCCAGATTCGCGCAACACGCGAAGTCTCTTTACGAACGATGGTGTACAAACCAACCAGCTGAATTTTTAATGGGGCGCCTGACATTAACCGACCCTCCCATCAGTGGCCGCTTCTTTGCGCTGGGTCAGCCGTATGAACAGTTCTTCAAGGCGGTTGGTTTTATTACGCATGCTTGAAACGGCAATGCTGCGCTCGTTTAATAGGCTAAACAGGTCATTAAGGCTCTGGCCTCTGCCAACTTCTACCTCAAGTTCCGATGCATTTACCGAACGCACTTTAAAGTCCGGCAGAACAGGTGCAGCGTCAAGCGGATTAACCAAATCAAGAACGAAAACCTCCTGATGCAGCTTGCGCAGAATTGCTGACATTCGGTCGTTCTCAACTATTTTGCCATCGTCGATAATCGCAATGTTGCGGCACAGGGTTTCTGCTTCCTCAAGATAATGGGTTGTCAGAATAATTGTCGTGCCCTGCTCGTTGATCTCTTTAAGGAACTCCCACATTGAACGACGAATTTCGATATCGACACCGGCAGTAGGCTCATCAAGAATTAATAATTTTGGCGAGTGGACCAGTGCGCGTGCAATCATTAATCGGCGCTTCATGCCGCCGGAAAGCCCCCGCGCCTGATCATCGCGCCGATCCCATAGCTGAAGCTGACGTAACATCGCCTCCGTGTGGACCGCTGCTTGCGAGCGCGGTATACCGTAGTAGCCGGCCTGATTCATCACGATGTCATAGCAGCTCTCGTAGAGATTCATATTGATCTCCTGTGGCACAACACCAATGCATGCTTTCGCCGCGTAAACATCGTTATCGAGGCTGTGACCAAATACTCGAACATCACCGTCAGTTTTATTTACCAACGAAGTGATGATACCTATGGTGGTGGTTTTACCGGCGCCATTCGGCCCGAGCAGCGCAAAGAAATCGCCCTCTTCAACTTCCAGGTCAATACCGCGTAAAGCCCGAATTCCGTTGGGGTAGGTTTTAGTAAGACTATTTATCGCTAATGCTTTCATGCGGCACATTGTGAAGACCTTAGCGTCACAAACCAAGAGCCTTTGTGTCATGCGGCAGCAGCACGGTCACCACAAGGGTTGGCAAGCGAGCTATCTAAAACATCGGTCAGCCAAGAGTTCGCGCAACCAATAGGGGTAATGCAGCCAACCTAGCTACGGTATTGGTCTCGCTATCTGCCGAGTTCGCGACACGCACTAAATCTGGCCAGAAACGCGGATCGGTAGTGAAGCGCGCTAACAATTTGCGTGGGGCATGTTCGACGAGATTACGGATTTCCCCAAAACTCATTGCCGCAAGTGAAGCAATTGATTCCTGCCGCAAGCCTAAGAACAAGCGTGCCGCAGCTGTGTCACGACGGACCACCGACCAAATATAAGTTAGGAGGCCCGCCGCGAACACCTTAACGTCACATTGCCAAACCGCAGATACCTCTTCGGATATGGCTCCGTTTTGCTGGCATCTCAAGTCATGACAACCCATGGGGGAATCCGCACTTGAGGATAGCAGGGGTGCCAGTTCGACGAGCAGGCACGGCACCTCTTCAAGTCTGCCGTAAATCGGGAAATCGGTTTCCCGCAGTGCCTGCAACGATTGCTGCGGCATACCGAACAGGCTTTCTGTGTCCGGGGCGGCCGGGTCCAGCATCAGCCTAATGAATTCTCGATTGAACTCGGCAATTTCAGGGTAAACATCCAAATCAGGGAATACAGCTCGCATTCTAGACGCTCCAGTGCCAAAACAGATGATTACTATATAGGGGCGTTTTGGATCCTATAAGGAGCTATATTACCTTATATGGTCGAAAAACCTCATATACGGTATATTTAGGTGTATTGACTGGATTTAGAAAGATCACATAACAATAATAATGACAACATCATGAGGTGTAACCATGCGTATCACCGACCACCGCTACAACGGCGAAATCGAACGTTTTAACTTGGCTGTCCGAATGATTGGGCACGAGGCTCGTACCGGCACTATTCGAAAATGCACAGGCTTTACCGAGGACAGGATCCGCAAAATTTACGGCAGTTATTTTAAATCTAACGCCGACAATGTCATCAAACGGCGGCGCGGTAAGTCACCCACCCAAGTCAGTATTTTTATTAATACCAACAAACACCAATTCGAATCGACGGTGCTGGCATGTTTATTTGTCATGTGCGGAGTCGTGGCTTTCGACACTAAAGGCATGCCGGCAACCACCTGCGGACTTGATAAAGTCGTTGTTGGACAGCGCCTCTGTGAGGCATTCGAGCGCTACCTGCAATTGCACCCGAGCCCTAATTTCTCATTTGAAAAAGCATGGGGGCTATTTATCGCGCTGACCCAAGCGAATGAACTGACGCTCTCCAGTTGTGAAAGTTGCAACGGCAAATACATTCACGATAGGTACGCTCTCAACTATCACTTCTGTGCCAGCTGCGAATTGCTCGATGCGGCTGTAAGGATGTAAAGTGATTATTCCTTTAGGCATTGGCAGGGTTAATGGATCGTATTCAAACCTACTTTTCAGGCGGTGCCATCGATCGTATGAGCGCTCTGCGCAAGGATGCGCAATCGCTGCAGCGGTTATTGGAGCAACCCAGCACTTACCTGCTGCCAGTATCGCAGGGCGAGGTGCTTGTTCGCGATGGAAAGCCCGCATTGCTTGGGTTTGCGGATATTTCTATCGCCACGCATCAGCAAATCCCTACGCTCGAGCAACTGGTGTATTTAGGCCGCATCTCCGACTTGGATCTTTTCGCATTTAACACCCGCTCGACCAGCAGCTTCAGCGTTCCCCAAGACTGTAAGTTTCTTAGCGGACGTGAGCTCATGGGTAGCGTAGACAATGCGTCGGCATCATTACTGGCTTATGCCCGCGGCATTCTGAACTGGCATGATACCCACATGTTCTGCGGTCATTGTGGCGCTCCCAACTGCAGCACTGAGGGCGGCTTCGTTATGAAGTGCTCGGCATGCAGTCAACGCAGCTTTCCGAGACTCGATCCGGCAATCATCGTACTGGTCGCCCACGAAAACCGCTGCCTGCTAGGACGCCAGGCGAATTGGCCGGAGCAGCGGTTTTCGACCATAGCCGGCTTTGCCGAGCCAGGTGAAAACCTCGAAGATGCAGTCCGACGTGAAGTGCTTGAAGAAACGAACGTGAGGGTAGGCAGCTGTAACTACCTTGCCTCTCAACCCTGGCCCTTTCCTTCGGCACTAATGGTTGGATTCCATGCAGAAGGTTTGTCCACCGACATCAAACTTAACGATGCAGAACTCATCGAGGCCGGCTGGTTCAGCCGCGAAGACCTTCGCAGCAGCTCAATTGTTCTGCCGCCACGGCAATCCATAGCCTTTGAGCTGATTGCTGCCTGGCATGACCAGTGCAGCGATATCCGGCTCGGTGAGCTCCCCGCATCAGCGGAATTCAACGCACCCAGTGCCTGACCCCCTAATTGTCAGCACCGGTGGCTTGACAGAGAGGCAATTCATCAATAATATGCGCATGTGAATTTACTTATGCGCATATTATTGATGAATCGCTATGCCTGCAACGACTGACTTACGCGAAAAACGGCGTCAGGCGATTCTGGAGATTATTTCGCAGGAATCCGTCGCACGACAGTCGGTACTTGTGGAAAAGCTTCAGGCAGATGGGTTTCAGGCCACTCAATCAAGTGTGAGTCGTGATCTGCGCGAAATGAATATCACCAAGAATGGCCAGAATTATGCAGCACCGCAGAACACCAGCGAGGTATCGCAAGGGCTAATGGATATGCCGGAGGGCTTTGTCCGGCAACTCGATACCGCTGGAGCTAACATCACTGTCATCAAGACGGCAGTGGGAGCGGCGCAACGGGTTGCTGTTTTTCTGGACCGCAGCGAATGGCCTGAGATTGTCGGTACTATTTCAGGCGATGACACTATTTTTATTGCCACGCGTGATGCACGCGAGCAAAAAGCTCTGCTCGTCAAACTGCAAAGCAGTTTGACGATTTAACCACCAGGAATTACGACGCATGACTACAAGTAATAATTCATCACCCATCCTTCTGGCCTATTCAGGCGGACTCGACACTTCGTTCTGTGTGCCCTGGCTCAAGGAGACCTACGGTCGCCCAGTGATTACCGCCTGTGTGAATACCGGCGGCCTTGATGCTGCAGCTGCAAAGAGTCTTGAAGACCGGGCAATGGCACTCGGCGCAACCGAGCATGTGCTTATTGAAGCCCGTGACATTTTCTTTCACCGGGTTTTGAAATACCTGATTGCGGGTAATGTCCGCCGTGGTCAGCTGTACCCGATGTGCGTGGGCGCCGAACGCGGCATTCAGGCAACCTTGCTGGCGGAGCTCGCTAAAAAGCGCGGCACAGCTACCGTTGCACATGGCTGTACGGCCGCAGGTAATGACCAGGTTCGCTTTGAAGTTGCACTGAAAACCATAAACCCTGGTTTGGAAATTATTGCGCCGGTGCGCGACCAATCCTTCGTCCGCGAAGAACAGGTTGCTTACTTGCAAGCAGGCAACTACCCAATGCCTGTCTCTTATACACATCTGACGCTGCCGACGATCTACTCTGTGTAG
>CAJXQV010000085.1 GCA_913058165.1 uncultured Chromatiales bacterium
CTAATGTGGCTGTAAAAATCTACTGCGGCGTCACCGGTGCGTCATCATCGGTGGTGATTATTGTACCGGGTGTTATAGAGCCTGCAGCCAGGCCTTTAATGTACTCAACCGTAGGAATATTGCAGTAGTTCTGCCCCTCGAGAGCCTCAGGTAATATCCAGGTCAACCAACTGTCGTAGTCGTGAAACAACCCGGTTGAATTGATACGCAGCACACCATTGGCGTCCACATAGCTCAATTCATAATCGGCAAGATAACTGAAGCCGGTCATGGCGGGTTCATTATTCTCAACAACCATTGCTCTAACCGCATCGGCGCCGGGCACATTGCCTTCAGCTTGCAGCTCGTCTATGGCCTGCTCGCTTGCAATGCGGGTAACACTCGAACAGGGTTGCTGCTCACCGGCCATCGACTCACCATAAGCTGCACGGATATGTGCAGCGCCCTTCACCTTGCAAGACACCAAAATGGGTATGGTGGCCTGATAGGCCACCACCTGATAGGTCTTTAAAGGATCAACCCTGGGTTTAGAGTGGCGGTACTCCGCCATACTGGTAAACACTGTGTTGTCACTCAGGAGCTGAGTATCAGCCAATAACTGTTGCACACGCTGACAAAAAACCGAAGACCCTGAAAGAGGCAAGAGCGGGGCTGCAGAATAACTGGCCGTTGGGGCAATTACTGACGCCAGAAGCAGCAGCAATGATGAACTTTGTATCAGTTGCAGAATCACAAGCCCGCCTCCTTTACCCACCCAAAATTAAGCAACTAACGCTGAACCAGCTGACCGCCGGCCCAGATTTGCACTGCCATGCAACCGCGGCAAACGCTTAACTCCATACCGGCAACAAACAAATCGGTGGTCACAGATGCCCAGCGGTCGAGAAACACTTCGCCGCTGTTAACCTTGTTCCAGTACTCTACCTTCTGCTCAAGCACTTCAGGCGGAAACTGTGAATTCTTCTTCAGCATTTCCAGTCCTGCACCCTCAATGCGCAACGGCACGCCGGCAGGGTTGCTCACCTGTTCAGCGTAGAGGTTAAGCCACACCTGATCATGCAATTCGCCACAAACAGGACAGCTAAAACGCTGGGACTGAAAAGCCGGTTCTATAACTTCTGTATTGCTCACTAAAAAATCTCTCGGTTCAATTAAATAATTCTAAACATAACCCCAAACAACTTAGCCCGTGCGTCGTCCGCGGCTACTACCACCAGGCCGCCTAGAACCGGAAGCGCTGTTGCCGCCGGACTTACCTTTATACGGACCGGATCGAGCGCCACCGGGCTTGCCCGGTGATTTTCCACCACCGCCTCGACGGGGTGAGTTACCGCGACCACCGCCCCTGCCATTCTGAATAGGCTCGGCTCTAATACTAGGATCAACTTCGTAACCCGGAATCACTTCCTGAGGTATTTTTTCGCCCAGCAGCTTTTCAATATCACTCAGCAACTTCAGTTCATCGACACAAACCAATGACAAGGCATGACCATTTTCACCGGCGCGCGCTGTACGGCCGATACGATGTACGTAGTCTTCCGGCACGTTGGGCAGTTCATAGTTCACCACATACGGCAAACGGTCGATATCAATACCGCGTGCGGCAATATCAGTAGCCACCAGCACTCGCGTCTGACCTGCCTTAAAGTTCTTCAGTGCCTTAGTGCGCGCACTCTGCGACTTATTGCCATGAATAGCTTCCGCATTAATGCCGTCTTTTCCTAATTGTTCAGCCAGCTTGTTAGCACCGTGTTTAGTGCGGGTAAACACCAGCACCTGACTCCAGTTTTCGGAGCCAATACGATGCGATAAAAGCTCACGCTTACGGCCCTTATCCACCGGATACACCAGTTGGCTCACCCGCTCCACTGCCGTGTTTTGCGGTGTCACCTGAACCTCTTTGGGGTCACGAAGAAAGTCATTGGCAAGGGATTTAATCTCTTTCGAGAAGGTTGCTGAGAACAGCAAAGTCTGACGACTCTTTGGTAGCACCTTCAGGATTTTACGAATATCACGAATAAAACCCATATCGAGCATTCTATCGGCTTCATCCAAAATCAGAATTTCAACGGTCGAAAGATCGACATTGCCCTGGTTCATATGATCGAGCAAACGTCCGGGAGTGGCGACAATAATCTCCACGCCGCGACGCAGTCTGTCGATCTGCTTACCGGGTTTTACACCGCCAAAAATCACCGTAGTGCGGAATGGCAAATAACGACCGTATTGCTCAACACTCTCGGCAACCTGAGCAGCAAGCTCACGGGTTGGCGTAAGAATCAGTGCACGCACCCGGGCTTTTCCTGATGGGTTGCTTTCCTGGCACTCCTGCAAACGCTGCAACATCGGCAGCGTAAAACCGGCTGTTTTACCCGTACCGGTTTGGGCACCGGCCAGCAGGTCGACGCCCTTAAGAACGAGCGGAATGGCCTGCTCTTGAATGGGGGTGGTTTCGCTGTAACCCTGCTGCTCAATAGCACGCAGCAGTTCGGCCGAAAGACCGAGCTCATTAAATAACATGTGGGGGTTTACTCCTGTTGTCGGATGTTGCTTTGTGCAACATCCGCCGGAAAAACATTGCTTGCCTTCCCGGGGGCGTCTGACCAGTGTGCAGAAATCGTTATTGCAACGGTTGCACGAGGTTCGGTCCAGACTTTGTTTTAAGAACTTAAACCGGCGAATCTGCCTTGCTTAAGTGGATGGCGCAGACCGAAGTGCGCCAAGACGAAGCGGACTATAGCAGAGTGTTTCTTTAGATGTTGCGCTTTTGAGCACCGTCTTAGCTCTGCTCATACCGCCAATTCACATCACACCATAGGCGAGCATCGCATCGGCCACCTTCACGAAGCCGGCAATATTTGCCCCTTTTAAGTAATCGACGTACTCATCATCTTCGCGCCCGTATTGCTCACACTTGCCGTGAATGTTGCGCATGATATCGCGGAGCTGGTTGTTCAGCTCATCGCGACTCCATGACATCCGGATACTGTTCTGACTCATCTCCAGCCCGGAAACAGCAACGCCTCCGGCGTTGGCCGCTTTACTGGGTGCAAACAGAATTCTCGCCTGCTGGAACACGTCAACGGCATCCTGTTCGGAGGGCATGTTGGCCCCCTCAGACAAACCGATGCAGCCGTTGGCGATTAATGCCTTCGCCTCATCGGCATTGAGTTCATTCTGAGTGGCGCAGGGAAATGCAAGTTCGCACGGCACATTCCATGGGCGTTGGCCAGGGTAAAACCCCACACCGAATTCATCGGCGTATTCGGAAATACGCCCGCGGCGAACATCTTTGAGCTCGCGAATCCAATGCAACTTGGCACAATCAATGCCGGCAGGGTCAAAAATAAAGCCGGATGAATCGGACATCGTGACCGGCTTAGCGCCCTGCTCGATCAACTTATCGACGGCATATTGAGCGACATTGCCCGACCCCGAGACCACAGCAGTTTTGCCTTCTAATGTATCCCCACGGGTGGCCAGCATATCCTCCATCATGTAAACGCAACCGTAGCCAGTGGCTTCGGTACGAATCTGACTGCCGCCAAACGACAAGCCTTTACCGGTCATCACACCGGTAAATGTATTTGACAAGCGCTTGTACTGACCAAATAAATAACTGACCTCACGCGGACCCACACCAATATCGCCGGCAGGCACATCTGTATCGGGGCCTATATGTCGATACAACTCAGTCATAAAGGATTGGCAGAATCGCATAACTTCGGCATCAGACTTTCCCTTAGGGTCAAAATCGGAGCCCCCTTTACCGCCACCCAAAGGCAAACCGGTAAGGCTATTCTTAAACGTTTGTTCAAACGCGAGAAACTTAAGAATACTGAGATTCACACTGGGGTGAAAACGAATACCGCCTTTATAAGGCCCTATAGCATTGCAATGCTGAACCCGGTAACCGCGATTAATATGCACTTTGTTTTTATCGTCACACCAAACCACACGGAAAGTAATAATGCGATCAGGCTCGGTTAAGCGACCAAAGATTGCGGCATCCATGTACTCAGGGTGTTTGCGTAAAAATGGCAGCACATTAATGCCAACTTCGTAAACAGCCTGATGGAACTCAGGCTCGTGCGGATTGCGCTTTTCTAACCAGCTCATAAACTTAGGCACAAGTTGAGACTGATCTGTCTTGGTATGCCAAACTGCCATGCTGAATCTCCCGGACCATAAGAAAGTTATACAACATTAATGCCTAAAGCTCTTTTCCGGCAAGCTAGCCCGGCCCGGCCCGCCATAAGCGCAAAGAGTCACCCCACTTGGCATCGACGTTCGCAAACGCATCCGGCGCGCCTGCCAATAGTAACGATTCATTCGTTGCAGGAAAAACCGCCGGGCCGTTTTCTTCGGGCCACTGCCGCGTGGCATCGATTGCTATCTTGCTGCTCTTACCCACTTTGACCGAACTGGGATCCAATGGCAAAGCCGGCTTCTCTTCGTAAACCTGAAGATTGCCATACGGTTGCCATCGCGCACCTATAGCCGCGAGCACAGCATCGTGATCGGTCACATCGATATCGTCATCAAGCACCACCACAATCTTCGCAAAGAAATCGCGTTCTGCTATCGCCCGGGCAATCTCCAAGCCCTGACCTGGCCGGGTTTTATTGATACTGACAAAATAGAACCCGACCGCACGCGTATCAGGAAAGAAATCCACAACGGCGGGATGATTCTGTTTTAGACGCATAAACGAGCGCGCATGACCGGCCGCCATTAATGCGCCAGCCTGCTCACCGGTGAAATTATTCATCAACCAAGGGTTTCGCCGATGGGTTACCGCAGTAACTCGCAGCCAGAAGACTTCATCCTTCACCTTGCCCTGATAGCCGACCATCTCGGCATAGGGGCCTTCCGGGCGCAGGTCATCGAGCGGCACCTCGCCTTCAATAATCATTTCGGCATTGGCCGGCACCATAAAGTCATTAGTCTCGCACTTTACGGTCTCAATGCCCTGCCCTGCCAAACCGCCTGCGATGGACATCTCATCCACTAATCCATTTTTGCCGAAAGACATTTTACTGCCCGCCACCATCCACACATAAGGATCGGGCGTGAGCACTATTGAAACCTGCGCCACCTTTTCACCGCGGGCCTGCGCCGCTTTCAAATAAAGACCGCCAAAAATTTGCGGCGGTACTCGACCGTTATTGTCAGCAGCAACAAGTTAAATCCCCCCAATGAGTCTGATACCAAAAGGAAACCCGCAATGAACATTGAAGCCGGACAGGTTGTTGTCATGGATTACAAAGTCTTGGATGAAACGGGAGAGGTGCTCGAGGAAAGTAACCCTGCCGAGCCCATGGTGTATCTCCATGGTCACCGCAATATCTTGCCGGCGCTGGAAGCCGCGCTCGGCGGTAAGGCCGAAGGCGAGCTGGTTTCGGTGACCTTGCCGCCAGAGCAAGCCTATGGTCCTCGTCAGGAGGGGGCCGTCGATCGCGTCCCGATCAAGCATTTGGTCAAGCCGCCAAAGAAGATTCAGTCGGGCAGCTTGGTTCGGGTTAATACGAAAGAAGGCGCCAGAGATGCGGTTGTGGTGAAAGTCGGTCGGTTTAACGTCGACCTAGACAGTAATCATCCGTATGCAGGTAAAACATTGACCTTTGATCTCCAGATCCAAACTGTGCGGGCCGCGACGGCTGAGGAGTTAGCGCACGGCCACAGTCATGGCATTCAAGGCAGCGCGAGTCACCATGGGTAAGCCGCGTTTTAAGGCTTAACGGCCTTGCCAAACCGGCGCCCTTTTTTCTGCAAAGGCACTTGGACCTTCCAAAGCGTCCTCACTCTCTCGCCTGAGCATTTCTTCGGGATAGGTCTTCTCAAACGCTGCCTGCAGGGGATGATCAAGCCCTTGCATCTGTCTCTTATACACATCTCCGAGCCCA
>CAJXQV010000086.1 GCA_913058165.1 uncultured Chromatiales bacterium
AATTGGATGAAGGCAGCTTTGTCGGCGCAATTGAAGATATGCAGGGCCGCCTGAATATCAACAATATCTACCGCAATGGCCAGGTTGACCAGATTGCGTATGAGCAGTTCACCCGTTTACTCGAGACGCTCGGGCTAGAAGTGCAACTGGCCGAAGCCGTGCTCGACTGGATCGACCTCGATCAGGATGTCTGCTGCGCTGCTGGCGCAGAAGACGATACCTACACTGCCAGAACGCCAGCGCACCGGGCCGCAAACCGTTACCTCACCTCAACCAGCGAACTGCTTGCGATTGAGGGTTTCGACAACGACAGCTACCGCGAGCTGGAACCTTATATAGCCGCACTCCCGCCCGGCTGGTGTGGTGGTGGTGGGTTTACCCCAGTCAACGTCAACACTGCATCCGACAAGGTGCTGCTCGCACTGGACGCCAACATCACTGAAGCCAATACCGATCAATGGATCGCTGAACGCGAAGATATCGATGGCTATCGGGACCTGAGCGCATTCAATGGCGTAGTAAGTCAGGACTTACTGGATGGCGAATACCTCAGCCTGAACTCAGAATGTTTTGGTGTCACAGTCGTGATATCGATTGGCAGTTTCCGCTACTCTATGTACAGTCTGCTGGATAGAGACGGCAAGGCGGGTACGATTATTACCCGAATCCGCTATTTTGGCGTTTACTAGCGTCGACATTCCGGACTATGAATTCTCAACGGGGTTATTTTGAGCAAAGTGCTTATCAACTGGCGTGATCTAATTCTCAAGCAAAGCTATGGTAATTACTAATGGCTGAAACATTGGTCATTCAATTGCCCGCCGACGATTCTGGCGATGCCGCATGGATTTCGGTCGATGCCATGGGTGCAGGCACATCAGCACCTGAGCAAGGGCCACTCGAACAAGCGGCAGCGGGTGCTGCAGGCAAACAACTCATTGTGCTGCTGCCATCGGCTGCGGTTCTTCGCCTGCATTCAAATTTACCGCTTAAAGGCAACGCGAAAATATTGCAGGCCCTGCCCTTCGCACTCGAAGACCAGCTCGCACAAGATGTCGACAAACTGCATTTCGCCATTGGCGAACGCAATGCACAAGGCTTGCTCCCAGTTGCGGTTGTCGAAAAAGACCGACTGCGGTATTACCTTCAGCAACTGGAAACAGCCCGACTATTTCCAACCTTGGTCTATGCAGAAAGTGAAGCCGTTACACCCATGCCTGCAACCATTGTGGTCTGGATCAACGATTCAGAGTTAATTATTCGCGAACCGGATGGCAAAAGTAGCGTAAGCGACATCGAAGAACTCGAGACCATCATGTCGCTGAAATTTCCAACAATAACCGACACGTCTGCCGCCACTAACAATGTACTGATTTATTGCTCAGCCGAAGCCAATGACCGTCATCAGGGATTGTGGGATTCGCTGCGCAGCCGGGCGCAATCGCTGGACATCAAACTTATCGGCGACAAGGGTATTGGCAAGCTTGCCGGCGCCATCATCAGCAAGCCGGGCATCAATCTTTTGCAGGGTAAATTCTCTGTCAAAATCGATCTGTTTTCATGGTGGCCATTCTGGCGTAATGCCGCAATCCTACTGCTAGCGGCCGGCATCATGAGTGTCTTCAGTGATGCTGCATTGCTGTTCCAACTTAATCAAAAAGAAGCGCAACTGGACACCGCGGCGAGCCGTATTTTGACTGATATATTCCCTTCTGCAGCCGGTGCAGCTGACCCCTGGGGCCAACTGCAAAGTCGGTTGCAAGGCGGTGGCAATATTGCCGTCGGTGAGCCCGACTTCATCGACGCATTAATTGTGCTGGCAGATGCTCTGGATAAAAGCTCCGGCATTAAGGTTGATGCATTGAATTTCCGCAGCGGTATTATCGACCTGCGTTTGGAGGCACCCGCCGTCGAAAATCTTGATACGTTCCGTCAGGCTATCAATGATAGCGGGCGCTTTATTGCCAACATCCAATCGGCCAATCCGGCTGACAATATCATTAAGGGCCGAGTTCAAGTAAAGGCGCAAGGCACATGAACGCAAACGAACTGAAAGCCCGGTTCAACACATGGGTTCGCAGCATGACGCCGCGGGAGCGATTAATGGTTGCTGCAGCATCGGTGCTTATTGTTATAGCGCTTATTTGGTTGTTATTACTCAATCCGCTGTACAGTTCGCAAGAACAATTAGCCCAAAGGGTCAACGGTAAATCCACCTTGCTGGTCGAGTTACAACAACGGGCCGCAAGCCGTGTTAGCCAGCCGGCAACAAGCAAGCTTCAGGGCCTTGATCAATCGATTGTAGTGGTTATCGACAGAACCACTCGCCTACGCGGACTCAGCCCATACCTCAAACGCAATCAACCTGATGGCAACAACACTGTGCGCTTGCGGTTTGAGAACGCGCCGTTTGATGACCTAGTGACCTGGCTCAACGAAGTAAAAGTGGGTTACGGTCTTAACGCTACCTCAGCCAGCATTGACCTTGCCGGATCGCCAGGGCGAATTAACTGCTCGGTGGTCCTCGAACGCTCCGGCGCTTAAGCCGCTTTCCAAGCCAAACTCCGGACACCTTTTACTCATGCTCAAAAAAATTACCCAGCTGTCGCAACGTTCCCAACTGATCATCTCGGGCACTGTCGCAGTGTTGATTTTTATTCTGGTATTGGCGCCAGCAACTCTAGTTCTCAGTGCCTTGCCCGGCCTGAGCATCGGTGCCTCAGGCGTTAGCGGGAGCCTCTGGAACGGCAGCGCACAGCGAGTCAGCATCGATGGATTCTCACTGAATGCAACTCGCTGGACCATTAAACCACTCGCATTGCTCGGCGGTGCATTGGAGCTGCGATTACTGACCAGCTGGCCTGGAGGCGAATTTGAAGGCGACTTAAGCGCCGGAATTACTGGCTCATTGCAGGTAAAAAACGCCAGTGTGTTTGCATCCCTTAGCGAACTCAGCGCAACCATAGGCATGCCTGCGTCAGGCCAACTGAGCCTCAACATTGAATCGCTTGTCATCAATAATAACTGGCCGACACAAGTCGTCGGCTCACTGAATCTGCTTGGTTTAACCACAGTTCAGCCGGGAAACAGTACACCGATTATCCTGGGCGACTATGCAGCGGTCTTTACGAATAAAGTTGTCAACGACGAAAACCCGATTATTGCCGCTATTACCGACAATGGCGGCCCGCTGGAGCTGAGTGGCAAGATAACGTTAACACCGCCCAATCAGTATTTGCTGGAAACAAAAATAAAACCCCAGGCGAACGCCGCGGAAAATTTGAAACAGGCTTTGAAGTTCATTGCCCCCACGGACAACCTCGGTGCACACGATTTCAAACTGAACGGCAGCTTCTAAACCACCTCACGAAACACACCGAGTCCGGGGAAGTAAAGCCCCAAGCGCACCGCTGCAGTTTCTGTAGGGTACGCCGCATGTATCGCCTCTTTATAACTTTCTAACTGTTCGCGATAACGCAACACTTCGTTATCAACAAACTGCTCAGTATCGCTGCCGCGATGAACACTGGTTTTGTAATCAATAATCCAACGCTCGCCGGTTTCGGACACAAAGGTGCGATCAATCACTTTTCGTTCCATCCGGTCGTTCACAGCAAGGGTAATAGCCAACTCACTTTTCGCCAGCGTTTGCGGCGAGAGTATCCAACGGCCCTTTTCGTCGGCAACAGCGTTATCCAATGCAGCGATAACCCGTGCAACCCCTTGTGGGATTTCCGCCTCGGTAATGCCTTGTTCCGCGAGCAATGCACTGCAAACATTCTCTGAATAAGTAAGCTGGTCCACACCCAATTCAGCCATTTGCTCGAGGCAGGCATGAACCACGGTGCCGACGATACGCGCCAGCGGGCTCGCCCAATCAAAGATCACTGGCTCAGTCGGCAGATGAATACTGTGTTTCAATGCGGACGCTACTGGCTGCGATGGCTCCGGGACTTTCCAACCAGCAACAAAACGTCGCAGATCCGGTTGCCGCCACACGGGGCCGCTAAAGGCTGGCCCTGCGGGCACTTCATTCGGTACCGGCAATTCGCGAGCCATGACCGCGAGCATGCAACGCCCCAGCGAGTTACCAGCAGGACCGGCCATTTCCCCATCTTTGTCCGCCTTAAGGTATACAAACGGATACAGTCGTTTGCGGGCACGGGTTACGGCCACATAAATTAAGCGGGCACGCTCGGATAATTCCTGAGCCGCATCGATGCCACGAATAAACTCAAATAAAGGGTCGGCCTCAGCGCCAAAACGCTCGACCGGGGCCAATAACAACCCGAAGCCGCCATCAGGTCTGGGCACCTGCTTCCACAGCAATACCTTTTTATCATTAGCTGAAGTGCGTCTGCCGAGGCTTGGCAAAATAACCGTATCGAACTCCAGGCCTTTGGCCTTATGAATGGTCATGATCTGGACCTTCGCATCAGCACTGGAAAAGGTCACCGGCTGACTCTCGAGCTTAGCCAACAGCTCGGCGGTATCCGCGATATCATCCGAATCGGTTTCCGCTTCAATGAAACGGAAAAAAGCCTGTGCGGCAAGCAATTCGTTTTGCTCACGCGCTGTGGCGGGACCGCCAATGCTTAACCACACACCTTCAATCCAATCGCACAATGGCAAGCGACCGCGTCGCTCAAAACCGGCGCCAATTGCCTTCACCATATACTCAATTCGGACCTTGCCATCAGCACTGAGTGCTTTAGGCAATTCACCGTCTGTGAGCAATTGCCACACCGGTGCCTTGCGATCGGATGCGAGCAACGTGTGCAAATCTTCGAGCAGCAATCCGCACCAGGGGGCCCGCAGCAAAGCGGTCCATGCCAATCGGTCGGCGGGATGCAACAAAGCCCGGGTCAGGGACAAAAGATCCTGCACCAAAGGAATGTCGGCCATGTGCTCA
Organism: uncultured Chromatiales bacterium; assembly: GCA_913058165.1. Taxonomy (GTDB): domain Bacteria; phylum Pseudomonadota; class Gammaproteobacteria; order Steroidobacterales; genus JABIQA01. Next base: position 4,913 of record CAJXQV010000086.1, read on the forward strand.
AGGTCTTTGCCTGCGAACGCAATGCCACGACTCCGGAGCAGATTAGCGACACCGGCAGCATGGCGACGACTCCGCACCAGAATACCGATACTGTCATCCGCTGTATCGGCACTTTGTTGCAGGCTTTCAATTAACGCGACGATCTCGGTGGCCTCGGTGGCAGCCGTATTATCGGCCATCACCTGCCACTCCACACCGGCTGCACCTGAGGATTCACGAACAGCCTGACTGGCCGAGAACTTCACCGCGCCGGTGAGTACATCATTCTGCTCCGGCAGAACTTCTTTGAATGCCGTGTTAACCCAATCAACCACCCGCGGGTCGGAACGAAAATTGGCGCTCAACTGCAGCGGCTTAGGCGTGAACCAGTACCCGCCTCCGGTATGAATGCCCTGAGTTGCAACTTCGAGAAAGTTTGCCACCTCAGCCTGACGAAAACGGTAAATCGATTGCATCGGATCACCGACCAGAAATAAACTGCGACCATCGCCCGGTACCCAACCGCGGATCAGTTGCTTTAGCAGTTCGTACTGGGACACCGATGTGTCCTGAAACTCATCCAGAAGTATGTGCTGCAACTTACAGTCCATCGCCAACGCAAGATCACTGGGCTCATCACTGCGCCCGAGTGCGGCACGTGCCTCGATAGCCACCTCTGAGAAATCAGCTTCACCACGTTCGCGGAACACCTCACGTAACTCAACAACAGCTAAGGGCAACGCCACCAGTAAATGCCCGAGCAGTTCCCATTGCGCATCGGCAATACGGGCTGAAGGCAATCCGCGGACTTCCTGCATGACCTTATACAAACGCTCATCGGCGTCACTCTCAACCACAGCGCCTAAGACCTGTCTCTTATACACATCTGACGCTGCCGACGATCTACTCTGTGTA
>CAJXQV010000087.1 GCA_913058165.1 uncultured Chromatiales bacterium
GATTGCCTCTTGTCTCGTGGGCTCGGAGATGTGTATAAGAGACAGCTACAGCAATGGTGACTCCTTCCAGAGTTGTTTCGGCAGACCCTAGGCCTTGGAGCGCCTCACGTAAAAGTGTTTCGACGACGAGCTTCATAAGTAATCACTGCTGTAATCGCGGCAGCTGCATTCATGCTGACCGCATTTCCGGAATGGCGATTCTATACGCTGCGCGCCGCTGGCGCTAAAAAAGCTCGATTGGATCGACATCGATCGACCACCGGGCCTTTCTCGAGAGCGGCGATTCCACCAGATGCTGACGCCATGAGGTCAGCAGTGCCTGCAGTGCCGGCCGATGTTCTGCCTGCAGCAATATTTGTGCGCGCCAGCGCCCCGACCGCCGCTCCATTGGGGCGCTGGCCGGCCCGAGAATTCTCACACCGCCTGGGTTAATCTGATCTGCAAGAGCCCGTGCGGCGGTTAGAAATTCATAGAGAGTGTCTTTGCTGCTGCTCTCTGCACGCAGCAAGGCAAGATGACTGTAAGGCGGCCACGCGGTTGCCTGCCGCTCGGCGAGCCCTTCTTCCGCGTAGCCCGCGTAACCCTTGTTGAGCAGTGTCTGCAGCTGGGGATGCTCGGGGTAAAGGGTTTGGATCCAGACTTCTCCACTGCGGTCGGCGCGCCCTGCCCGCCCGGAGACCTGAATAAAATTTTGTGCCAGTCGCTCACCGCTGCGGAAGTCGGTGCCGAATAGCCCCTGATCCGCATCGAGCACGCAGACCAAGGTCACATTCGGAAAGTCATGACCTTTCGTGAGCATCTGCGTACCAAGTAAAATACGTGCATGACCGCCGCGTATTAATTCAAGATGTTGTTCGATGCTGCCTTTGCGGCGCGTTGAGTCGCGATCAAGGCGGACAATAGTTTCTTCCGGAAACAAATTCTTTATAGCTGTTTCGATTCGTTCGGTACCCTGCCCCAAGGGCAGCAGCTCGCCGCTGCACTCCGGGCAAACCTCAGGCAAGCGGGATTCGAACCCACAGTGATGGCAGACCGCCAGTTTGCGCTGTTGGTGGACCACCAGGCGCGCATCGCAACGCCGGCATTCCACGCAACTGCAGCAACTACTGCAAAAAAGTGTTGGTGCGAAACCGCGACGATTCAGATAGATCAGCACCTGTCCGTTGTTGCTGAGGTGTCGGCCGATGGCATCAATCATCGGCCGCGTTAATCCGTCAGTTGCCGGATAGCGCTGCAGGTCAATCAGGTTAACTTCGGGCTGGCTTGCACCGCCGGCTCTGATGGGTAAGCGCAGTCTTTCATAGCGTCCCGCGGTGGCATTTGCCAGCGTTTCAAACGACGGCGTCGCCGAGCCAAGGATAACGGGGATTCTTAATTTCTTGCCGCGCACTACTGCCAGGTCCCGAGCCGAGTAGCGAAAGCCTTCTTGCTGCTTTAGTGAGGCATCGTGTTCTTCATCGATAACAATCAGCCCCGGTTGGTTGAGCGCGGTAAAAATTGCGGAGCGAGTGCCGATAATAACGCCCGCTGTGCCGTCGCTGGCATCCAGCCAAGCTTGTGTGCGTTCCGTGTCATTGAGATTTGAATGCATGACGACCACAGTGGTTGCAAGTCGCTCCCGAAAGCGAGAGACCAGTTGCGGGGTCAATCCGATTTCAGGGACTACCACCAGTGTCTGTTTGCCAGCGTCTAGCTGTTGTTCTATGAGGCGCAGGTAAACCTCGGTTTTACCGCTGCCGGTCACGCCATCAAGCAGCCAGGTTTTGCTATTTGCTGGCGTAATTTGATCCACCGCTTGCTGTTGATCGGCGTTGAGCTGCGGTCCGGTTTTTAATGGGACATCTGGCGGCAGCACCTTCGGCAGTTCTGCGGTGAACTTTGCCACGAACGTTTTCTTTTGCAGCTCGCGGACGGCGCGTTGCCAGCCGTCATGAACTGCAGCGAGGGCGGTGCTGTTGTGCTCCCCGCTGTGAAGAGCCTGGAGCACCTGCTTTTGCACCGGGGCTTTAATTGCTGCGGCATCGAGTGCGGCGGTGCCCTTGTCGGTGATGCGCCAACGCGCTTCGCTAGCGCCCAAGGCCTCCTGACCTTTCCGCAGCGCTACCGGCAAGGCTGCTGCAAAAACTTCGCCCGGTGGGTGCTGATAATAGGCGGCAGCCCAGTTGAGCAGCTCGACCAATGGTCTGTCGAGTAGCGGTACAGGGTCAATAATCTGCTTTGCCGCCTTTAAGCGTTCGGGTGCAATAGGGGTGGTGGTGGCAAGCGCTGCAATAATGCCAATCCGTTCGCTGCGTCCGAACGGCACACTAACCCGCTGTCCGACCACGGGCTCGGGCCCTCCGGGCGGGGCCAGATAATCGTAGAGTTCATGCAAAGGCGCTTTGAGTGCAACGCGGAGTATGGTCGGGTTCATAAGTTTTGCTAACGTTTTGTAAAAAAAACCGACATGACATAAGTTGTCCACAAAATCTGTGGATAAGTATGTGGATGAAACCGGAAACGGGGGGCTTTAACCGCGTAGTCCGGACATTTGTGCCAGTTTGGTTAAAAAATGAACAATAACAACTTGTATAAATAAATCAATAGTTTATAGCTTACTCGTAAGTGCCTCTTAGTCCAATCAGGCCTAATTAATTGGTGCATCGCAAGGAATGTGCATAACTGGACTATGTCCAAGTGATTGATGACACTTCCCGAGGGTATTTTGCACCATTTTAGGGCAAAAATCCGACCTATCATCGTGTGCAGGGTCTTAGTTGACGAACGATTTTTTGCCGATACCGGTAAACCCTTTTCCCCTAATGTCGTTATCAGAGGGTAGCCCGGCTAATGGGGTTCTCTGATTCTGGAGTGCATAAGCTCCGGTTATGCTAGAGGTTAACCGTGACCGTGACGATTACAAGTACAGGCATGGAGAATACCGGTTTTCTGACCGGTGACGGCGCTGTACAGGAGGGTGTTCTGGATAAGCGGCAGGTAATGGACAAGCTTTCTTGCGGGTATAGAGAGGCGTGGCTATCTGATGGCGCGTATTGCGCTTCGTGATCCTGATGCGGCCTTGGATCTGGTTCAGGACGCCATGATCAAATTGGTGCGTAACTATTCCGCGAAGCCCGCCGCAGAATGGCAGCCACTGTTTTTCGTATCTTGAAGAATCTTATTATTAACAATCAGCGGATTCAGAATATGTCAACTGAGCGATAGGAAAAGGCGCGTGAACGGTGGGGCAGGCTGACGCCTGAGGAGCGCCATACGATGCGTTCGCGGCGCCTTAATATGTCTCAGGAGGAGCGGGCGATATTCCATTAGCGTATGCAGAACATGAGCCCTGCCGAGCGCGAAGACCATCGGTATCAGTTATATACGGGTGATGAACAGGTAGAATGAACTTATCGGAAGTTGCATTATTTAGTGTGTTGCTTTTTTCCACAGACGCTTCAAGATAGGAGGCGTTCGAGGCTTCAGCAGGCTCATTGATGGACACCGACGAGTACATCAAAAATCTGAGTCAACAGGTGCTACGCACCGATGCATCCGGTATGCCACTTGAGTGGATTGATTATCGTGATGCGGCGAGACTCTATTACACCAATCAGGTCGCTTATGCCTGCGGGCAACCCTTGTATCAAATTCATGGTGGTTTTTCTGCCGCCACGGGCGAACGCTCGGTTATCGAAGTGAATTCAATTATTGCGACTATTGGTCATTCGACCAATCATGCTGAGCGGCGCAATAATTATGTGCCGCCGGTCAATAACAAAACACTGTTTCGCCGTGATGCCAACCTATGTATGTACTGCGCCACGCGCTTTTCCGAGCGTGACTTAACCCGCGATCATATTACGCCGGTGAGTCAGGGTGGTAGAGACGTCTGGGCCAATGTTGTCGCCGCCTGCCGGCGTTGCAACAACCACAAAGGCGGGCGCACGCCCGAGCAGGCCCGCATGGAACTTATCGCAGTGCCATTTATACCCACCTACGCCGAATACATCTATCTCAAGGGCCGGCGTGTACTGGCCGACCAAATGGAATTTTTGCTGGCGCACTTCCCACGCACGAGTCCGCTGCACAAACGCTTAAGCGGACACCTCGGAACAGATCGCCTCAAACAGTCTTGCTGAGTTAGCATAGGCTTCTATGGTCTATGCGATTGATGCCAGTGTGTATATTTTTCGGGCGTGGTTTTCTATGCCCGACACCATGGTCGATGACAACAATGATCCGGTGAATGCGATGTATGGTTTTACGCGATTCATTGGTGACTTTCTGGAGTCGGCAAACCCCGATCTGGTCGCCGTTGCTTTTGATCAGAGTCTGGGCAGTTGCTTTCGCAACGATATCTACCCCGAATACAAAGCCAATCGTGACCCGGCTCCGGTCGAGTTGAAGCGCCAATTTCTGCGTTGCCAGCAGGTTGTAAGTGCTTTGGGTTTGGCTGATTTCAGTGAGGCCCGGTTTGAGGCTGACGACCTGATAGGCACCGTTATTACGCGCATGCGTGCCGATGGTGTCGCAGGCACTATCGTGAGTTGTGACAAAGATATGGTGCAGTTGTTACGCGATGGTGACGTCATGTGGGATTACGCCGGCAATCGTCGCGTGGGTTATCACGATGTTCCTGGCCAGTACGGTGTGCGGCCGGAGCAGATGATTGATTATTTGGCTTTGGCTGGCGATGCGGTGGATAACATCCCCGGGGTTCGGGGTGTGGGTCCGAAAACCGCGAGTGCCTTGCTGGCTCATTTTAACTCGCTGGATGCTTTGTACGCGGATCTCGGTTCGGTTGCGCAGTTGAGCTTTCGTGGGGCGAAGACAATGGCTGGCAAGCTTGAAGAGCATCGTGACAAGGCATTTCTATCGCGGGAGCTCAGCACAATTCATTGTGATGTGCCGGTGAACACCAGCGTGGCGGTGTTAAAGCGCCGGGCGCCAGACCTGGGCACGTTACACCATCTGTATGATCAGGCTGGCTTCGGCACGGCCTTGCGTCGTCAGGCCGAGCGTATTGCCGATAAGTTTGATGCGTCACGGTTATAGAAAATTTGTAAATATGTTTGAACTGTTTTTGAGGTTGTAGCAATGAGCGAAAGAAATATTAAGTCGATCCTTAATGAGGAGCGACTGTTTCAACCGCCGGCAGCTTTTGTGAAGCAAGCAGCGCTAAGTGCTGCCGAGCTTGAGCAGCGCTATGCGTTGGCCGCCGAAGACAGCAATGCCTATTGGGAAAAAATGGCAACGGATTTCATCGTCTGGGACAAGCCCTGGTCGCAGGTTCTCGATGACAGCAAAGCACCTAATTACAAGTGGTTTAGCGGCGGTGAGCTGAACGTATCGGCAAACTGCCTTGACGTACATCTTGAAACCCGCGCCGATAAGACAGCCATTATTTTCGAAGGTGAACAGGGTGACGTGCGCCATATCAGTTATGCAGAGCTGACCAGCGAAGTCAGTCGATTTGCGAACGCGCTGAAGGAAAGCGGCATAAGCTGTGGTGATCGCGTTGTTATCTATATGCCGATGGTTCCCGAAGCAGTTGTCGCCATGCAGGCCTGTGCACGAATCGGCGCGATTCATTCGGTGGTATTTGGCGGGTTTTCTGCTGTGGCGCTTCGCGATCGTATTAATGATGCCGGAGCTCGAATGCTAATTACCGCCGATGGCGGCTTCCGTGGCGGCTCGCCGGTCGAACTTAAGCGCGCGGCGGATGAGGCCTTGTCCGGCGGCTGTCCAACGATCAAACGGGTTATTGTGCTGCAGCGGAC
>CAJXQV010000088.1 GCA_913058165.1 uncultured Chromatiales bacterium
GAGATTGCCTCTTGTCTCGTGGGCTCGGAGATGTGTATAAGAGACAGGTGTGAGGGAGTTGCCTCGCTCATAGAATCCATTACCGACGGCAAAGTCTTTTTACGCATTCTCTCGAACCTGGCCGACCGATCTATTGCCCGTGCTGAAGTAACCCTGCCTGTGAATGTGCTCGGTGGCAAAGGCTATACGGGCGAGCAGGTGCGTGACGGCATAATTATTGCCTCCGACTTCGCACAGGTTGACCCGTACAGGGCAGCCACACACAACAAAGGCATCATGAACGGCGTCGATGCGGTCGCGCTTGCTACCGGCAATGATTGGCGCGCAATTGAAGCCGGCGCCCATGCTTATGCCGCCCGAGATGGCCGCTATACCGCACTCTCTCGCTGGTGGAAAGATGAGCATGGCAACCTCCGTGGCAGCCTTGCCATGCCATTAAAGGTGGGGATAGTCGGAGGACCACTCGAATCTAATCCCAGCGTCGCAGTTAATCTTCGTATGATTGGCGCCAAATCCGCCACCGAACTTGCAGAAGTTATGGCCGCTGTCGGACTTGCACAAAACTATGCCGCACTTAAGGCGCTGGCGACCGAAGGCATTCAATCAGGGCATATGACTTTACATGCGCGCAGTGTCGTTAAGGCAGCGGGAACACCACCTGAATTATTCGACACAGTGCTTGAAAAACTATTGCGCAGCGGGGAAATAAAAGTTTGGAAAGCGCGTGAAATTCTGGCTGATATTTCCGCACCAACTACCTCTAAAAACACACCCGCACGTGAAGCTAAACCGGACACAGAAGTAGGCGTTGGTTATGGCAAAGTCATTTTACTGGGTGAGCATGCTGTAGTTTACGGCCGGCACGCTATTGCGTGTCCTCTGCCTCTCAACACCCGCGCAGTGATCGAGGATTGTGACAACGGTGTGCATCTGCTCATTCCAAAATGGGGCGTTGAGTACCAACTGAATGCGGTGAAGATCAATCGGCGCTCATTCGAGTTAGCCGCCAGCGAGATTCTTGAAGAACTCGGCCTTGGTGATAAAGGCATGCGGATAGAGGTATTTCCCGACGTGCCGCGCGGTATGGGTATGGGCGGATCAGCAGCACTAGCCGTTGCCGTCATTCGGGCTATCAATCAGCATTTCAATGTCGGCTTAAACGAACAGCAGATTAATGACTTTGCCTTTGAGTCGGAGAAGACTGCACACGGCCAGCCCAGCGGCATCGACAATACCATGGCAACCTTCGGGCAACCGCTGGTGTTCCGCAATGGCACGCCGCCTTTGGTCGAATTGCTAAATATTCCTAAGCCTTTATGGATCGTCGTGGGAATGACCCGATCAGAAGGCCTCACGGCCAAAACCGTACAATCTGTGCGGGCGGCTCATGAACGCCAACCCCAAATTTACGACAAAATTTTTGACGATATCGATAACCTCACCCTCAGAGGCGTTGCCGCAATACAAGACAATGATATTGCAACACTCGGAGAGCTCATGAATATCAATCAGGGGCTGCTCAACGCGCTTCTGGTTTCGACCCCCGAGCTGGAACGAGGCATTCAGTTGGCCCGCGATACCGGTGCCCTTGGTGCAAAACTCACCGGTGGCGGTGGCGGCGGTGCCATGCTCGCGCTGTGTGAGGGCGAAGCTCATGCAGAGGAAGTTACCAAGGCATTAAACAGTGGCGGACTTACCGCGATGGCGTTTTCTTTCGGAGGTGAGGTCAAGTGACCTATGTCGAAAACAGCGCCGACCAACTGATTCTTGTTGATAGTCAAGATCAACAAACGGGAACTCTCAGCAAAGTAGAATGCCATGTTGGCACTGGTACGTTGCACCGGGCATTTTCTGCATTTCTATTTAATGAAAATGGTGAACTGCTGCTGCAACAACGCAGCCACAACAAACCATTGTGGCCACTCATTTGGGCAAACAGCTGCTGCAGCCATCCGCGGGCTGGCGAAGACACCTTGGATGCTGCTCACCGACGGGTGCGCGAAGAACTCTGCATTGAAACGGAGCTCAACTACCTGTTTAAATTTGAATATCAGGCGCAATACGACGAGACAGGCGCAGAACACGAACTGTGCTGGGTGTTTGTCGGGCACTTCACCGGCAAGCCCAAGGTAGATAGCTCGGAGGTGGCCGATTGGCGCTTTGTTAAACCTTCTGAACTGAATGCTGCCATCGATGCAGAACCCGGCATTTATTCGCCCTGGCTAAAGCTTGAATGGGCGCGAATTACCCGGGATTTTCTGGATCAGATTCCCTCCTAAGTCAAAAAAAACCCTTTAGAAAAAATCAAGCCATTGTTTTAAAAAGCTTTTATATTCAAATGAGAATGAGTATTATTTGCTATTGATAATGATTATCATTTGCAATAGATTACACGCCTGCCGAGTTATCGGCAAGCCTGCTAACCCTCTATTGCGAAGCCAAACTCATGAAGAACTCCATTTCGTCCACCCGATCCGCTATCGCGGCACTCATATTCACGGCGTTGTTTAGCCACCACTCTCAGTCTGAAATCACAGACACAGCTGAAACCGAAGCGCCTAACGCACAGCGCGAGATTGAGGTGCTCACCATTATTGGTGCCAGTAAAACAATTAATGACGTTGCAGGATCAGCGTATCTTATCGACAACGAACGTATTCAGGAATTCGAGTATGCCGATATCAACCGTATTCTTCGCGATGTACCCGGACTTTACCTGCAGGAAGAAGACGGTTTCGGGCAGCGCCCAAATATTGGCATACGTGGCTCCGGCAGTGATCGCAGCAGCCGCATTGCACTATTAGAAGACGGTGTATTAATTGCTCCGGCACCCTATTCTGCGCCTTCCGCATACTACTTCCCCACAGCAAAACGCATGCAGTCGATTGAAGTTGTTAAAGGGCCAGCCGCTATTGAGGTGGGGCCGCGCACAACCGGCGGTGCTATCAATATGCGCTCAACCCCACTGCCTCAAGATTTCTCAGGCTATATCAGTGCCATGGCCGGTACTGATGAATCCAGCGATATATACGCTCGAGTTGGCGGTAAAACCGGAGCCTTTAGCTTCCTGGTCGAAACTGTGCAACAGAATTTTGACGGCTTTAAGAATCTCAGTGTTAATGATGAGAAACAAAGCACCGGATTCACCACACAGGATTACGTCGTTAAGCTCGGTCTCGAGTCAGAAAAATCTGCAGCGCTATATCAAGCCGTGGTTCTGAAGCTGGTCAAAACCAAACACGACGGTAATGAAACCTATCTCGGGCTTACCGAAGAAGATTTTGCTAATAACCCTTACAAGCGTTACACAGCATCACAACTAGACAACATAAAAACCGATTACAAACAGGCCCAGCTAACTTATCTCCTCGAGAACTATGAGGGCACCTGGGATCTCAGCACCACTATGTACAACAACGAGTTCGATCGAAACTGGTTCAAGCTGAAGAGCGTTAACGGCATTAGCCTGAGCAAGTTACTTTTCGACCCGACCACCTACGACACCGAAATGAGTTATCTGCGCGGTGCTGATACTCCGGATGATGCACTGGTCAACCGCAACAACGCCCGCACTTATTACTCACGTGGTATCCAGATGCAGCTGGGTAATAATTTCAAATGGGACAAGGTATCACTGCGCTCAGTTTTAGGTGTGCGGTTGCATCAAGATGAAGAAGACCGCCTACAGGATGATGACAAGTTCCGTATGGAAAATGGCATCATGGTTCTAAGCTCAGATGGTGCTCCCGGCTCCGCCACCAATCGCGTCAGTGATGCTAAAGCCAACTCTATTTTCTGGTCGGGTAACATCGGCATTGGCAAGTGGGTATTTGAACCCGGCATTCGTTATGAACAAATAAAAATGACTCGTAATGATTACAGCACCGCTGACCCGGATCGGGTCGATGGCCCGACCAAGGTCAGAAAAACTGATATCGATGTTGTTATTCCCGGCCTCGGTGTGCTCTACGCTATAAGTGATGATTGGTCGCTGCTTGGCAGTGTTACCAAAGGCTATAACCCACCCTCACCAGGCAGCGATTCCGACGAAGAAACCAGCATCAACTACGAAGCCGGTACACGCTACCTGCAAGGGGCAGCAAACCTCAGTGCCATTGCCTTCTACAATGACTATGACAATATCGTTGGCACAGTCACCGAATCCACTGGTGGTGGAGGTGAAATTGGCGATCAATACGATGGCGGCAAAGCAAAGGTCGCTGGCCTTGAATTCACTAGCGGCTATACCGCCTACAACGCAGGGCCGGTTAACTTCCCATTGTTGCTCACTTACACATGGACACCGGTCGCAGAGTTCCGCAACAGCTTCGACAGTGACTATTCCCCATGGGGCGACGTTAAGACGGGCGATGAACTGCCGTATATACCAGAGCATCTTCTGCAGGTATCGGCTGGCGCAGTTGGAAGCACATGGGAATCATTCGTCAACGTGAACTTCACCGACAAAGTCAGAACAGCTGCAGGTCAGGGCAGCATTCTTGCCAACGAGAAAGTTGAATCATATGTCGTTGTCGATCTTGCTGGCAAATACTTCTTCACAGAAAGCGTTGCCGCAATCGGCCGTATCGATAACCTACTCGACAATGATTACCTTACATCACGTAGCCCCTCCGGTTTACGCCCGGGTAAACCACGACAGATACTCGTTGGTGTTCAGATGAGCTTCTGATTCTTATTAGCACAATAAAAAGGGCGTGTTTCCATTCCGGAAACCCGCCCTTTTTTAGTTCTTATGCAATGCTATGAGACCCGCTGTTGTTAAAACTTCACGGTCCAATCAACCGAGAGCTCATCAATGCCGACCCCAACACTCAACCCGCCATCGTGCTTGCTCAACAAGGTTGAGCCCAGCTTGCTCGCAATAGAAGACTGCGTGGCAAACCAACCACTAAGCTCCGCACGAAACTTGCGGTCATGAGTCGCAATAAACCGTCTGCCGCGAGCCTCTGCGGTATTAAATAGTTCACCCACTCCCACAACGACAATGCCATCGCCTGAAGCCGCTAACCAAGGTGCGGAGGCTGCCAACAAGCTGCTGTATTCCTCAGCTGCAGCCGAACTCAACGCAACCCGAGGAACTGCTTCAACATTTGCCGGTTCCGCGGCACCACTTAACTGGGGTGCCAGCAACGCCGAAGCCATCAGGCTCATGCAAGCTAAGTAACTGTGTGTATAACCTTTGCTGTGTCCGTCCATGGCCATTCAACACCTCCGCATATGCCTGCCAGCCTTTCGCGCACAGGTATTCTATATATTGTCCATTCAGAAACTATGACGGCGTTCTCAGTTTGGTCATTACGCACAAAAGTCTTTTCGGGATTATGCAAAGAACGTTCAGAGAACTCTTCAAAATCCGGTTGCTTGCTAAAATATTTTGCCGTGCGTCATACAGAAACTTCTTCGGAAGAAACCTGCTTATTTGTATCGGAGTTAATAGCTTTAGCCGGACTGAGACGAACGCGAAAGCTGACAGCCTGATCCCGCATCAGGTTTTATTTCGCTAAATAAAAAAACGGCAGCCAATGGCTGCCGTTTCTGCTTTCTGATGATCCTAAAAGAGCTACCGCTTCAAACCCCAGCCAGCGCTTTATCCAGTGCTTCAATCAGGTCTTCAACGTCTTCCAGACCTACCGACTGTCTCTTATACACATCTCCGAGCCCACGAGACAAGAGGCAATCTCGT
>CAJXQV010000089.1 GCA_913058165.1 uncultured Chromatiales bacterium
CGTCGGCAGCGTCAGATGTGTATAAGAGACAGGTCACACCCTCCATATAGTAGGAGAAAAGCCATGGCTGGTCCTTTAGCAGGCATAAAAATTCTAGAAGTCACCGCTGTAGTGCTTGGTCCGTTCGCGTGCCAGATGCTTGCTGATATGGGCGCGGAGGTCATTAAAGTTGAACCGCCACATGGCGATAGCAATCGTGCTCTGGGTGCTTCGCGCAACCCGGGCATGTCGGCCTTGTATCTCACGTGCAATCGCAACAAGCGCAGCATCGTGCTGGACCTCAAGCAGAAATCAGGTCGAGAGGCATTGTTGAAGCTTGCTTCAGAAGTTGATGTGATGATTCACAATAATCGCCCGCAGGTAATGACCAAGCTGGGTATCGACTACGACACCATTAAAGAGCTCAACCCAAATATTATTTACTGTGGCGCTTATGGCTACGGTAAAGAAGGTCCTTATGGCACCCGCGGTGCGTTGGATGACTCTATTCAGGCCGTCAGTGGCATTGCGATGTTGAATGAAATGGTGATGGGCGAACCGCGTTATTTGCCGACCGTACTTGCGGATAAAACCACTGCGATGGCTGTGGTAAATGCAGTGACTGCAGCGTTATTTTCACGTGAACGTACTGGCGAAGGTCAGGAAATCGAAGTGCCCATGTTTGAGACTATGGTGTATTTCACTATGGCTGAGCATCTTTGGGGCAACGCGTTTGAGCCACCGATTGGTTCTGCAGGTTACACCCGTTTGATGAGCCATCACCGCAAGCCTTACAAAACGAAAAATGGTTATATCGCTATTCTTCCTTATATGAATAACCACTGGAAGATTTTTTGTGAGAAGACGGGCAATGAAGAGTTGATTGAAGACCCTCGTTTCAAAACGCTATCAGACCGCGTCAAGAATATTGATGATACTTATATCGAAACCGGCCGCATTATGGCTCAGCGAGATACAGAAGAGTGGTTCGAGGTTTTTGCAGATACGCCAGTGCCTGTTAACGCAGTAAATACTTTGGATGGTTTGCTTGATGATCCGCATTTGAAGGCAGTTGATTTTTGGCAGGAAGTGGATCATCCCACTGAAGGCAAAATACGCATGACCAGCTTCCCTATTAACTTCTCGAAGACGCCTGCTGATGTGCGTCGCTTGCAACCCCGTTTGGGTGAGCACAGCGAAGAAGTGTTAACTGAAGCGGGTTTGAGCACCGACGAGATAGCAGCAATGTTTGAGTCCGGAGCAACGAAGACGACTTAATAAACCGGCTTGGTGTTTAAAAAAAAGCCCCGCATTGCGGGGCTTTTTTGTGCGGCTAATTAGTTTAGATCACTTGTTATCCAGATCATAGACGCGGATTGTGTTGTCGCGAAGTAACTTGCGGCGTACCTGCGGCTTCAGACCCAAGGCATCAATGTCTTCAATAGTTCGTTTGAATGGCAGTACCGGGTAGTCGGTGCCGAAGAGGACTTTATCCTGACCAAAGCTGTTGATGTATTGAATGAACTCTTTCGGCCAGTACTTCGGACGATGGGCATCACAACCGATATACACGTTGGGGTGTTTCCACGCCATCGCGATCATTTCGTCTACCCAGGGAATGCCAACGTGAATGCCGATGATTTTTAGTTCCTGAAAGTCGCAGGCAATCTGATCCAGTGTGATGGGCTTGGCGGGTGAAATGCAGGGGTAGTCTTTTGAGTAGATCATAGACTGACCGACCTGCATTTGAATGGGCACATCAAGCTCCCAACATTTTGCATAGAAGGGGTACAGCTTGGCATGACCCGGTTCCATGTTGTACCAATGCGGGTACAGATGAGCACCGATGAAGCCCATGTTGGTGACCGCATCTTCAAATGCTTTAACGCCATTCATACCGTCAAAAGGATCGATGCCTGCCAAGCCGTAGAAACGATCGGGGTACTGCTCGATAGCCTTGGCAACTACTTCATAAGGCATATGGTAGCAACCGGGCAGGCCGGGGCGGCCGCTGTAGGCCGCAATCAAGAAGGCTTTGTCGATGCCGGCTTCATCCAGAGTCTCGACCAGTTGGTCGATCTCCAATGGCTTCATTAAGTCGTTGGTGGCGTTCATTTTGTCGACGAAGAACTCATCACCCCAATTCGGGCGATGAGAAAGAGCTTCGCGATTCCAGATATTTACGACCGCATCGATCGCTTTGTAGTCTGTGCTGTCTGTCATAGTTGTTCCTGATGTAATAAACGCCCTGAAGCGAGGTCTAACCGCTCCGGGCGTGTTTTGGATTCTTTTACCGGCATGAGTTTAACCTCCCCCCAGCGGCTGCAAAACCATAGCAGAAACTGCGCCTTGCGCCTAGATGCTGGCATTCAGGTGATGCGGGATCATATGGCGACCCCCGACAGTTCTGGGTTATTCACCCGCGTTCCGTTATAGTCATGCTCGAATCCTAAGGGGTGACACTGAGTTTACTCAGCTGTCTGAGACCGGCTTGCCGGAACCCTTTGAACCTGACCCGGTTAGTACCGGCGTAGGAATAAGGATAATCCTGAAATCCCGCCTGATAACCCGGTCTCAATGTAAATATGAGATCCGAAATATGTCGTTCAAAACCCCATTTCTGGCACTTTTCGCCGGTTCTTTTGCTCTGGTATCCTTTGCTGCCGATAAGCCCTCATTGCCTAAAGCACCGGTATTTGAAGAGCTGGTGGTGTCTGAGTTTCGGCAGACTCCGGCTATAGACGTTAACACCAGTCTGACTCAGTTAAATCAGGCTGAGATAGAAGACTTTTCTTTGCAGCACTTCGAAGAACTGGTGCAGTTGGTTCCCAATATGAACTATTCCGGCGAAGGCAGTCGTGCGCGCTATTTTCAGATTCGGGGTATTGGTGAGTTGGAGCAGTATCAGGGTGCGCCCAATCCATCGGTGGGCTTCATTATTGATGATATCGACCTGTCTGGTATAGGTGGCATCGCAACCACTTTTGATCTGCAACAGGTTGACGTGTTGCGAGGTCCGCAAGCCACACGATTTGGCGCGAGCGCTCTGGCTGGCATGGTGTACGCGCAATCTGCAGCACCCAGCAAAGAAACCAGTATCAACTCCCAGGGTTTACTTGGTAGCGATGGTCAGGTGGGTGTTGGGGTGGCTTTAGGTGGTTCACTAAGTGACAACCTGCAAGGGCGTATTTCGGCCCATAGCTTCAGTGCTGACGGGTTTCGCGATAACGTTTATCTTCGGCGGGACGACACCAATAGCCGTGACGAACTCAATTTACGGGGCAAGCTCGCTTGGCAGATTACCGATGACTGGCAGGCAACAGTCAGTGGGCTGTACGCTGATTTCCAAAACGGCTATGACGCATGGGCGATTGATAACGGCAGCAATACCTATTCCGATAAGCCGGGTGACGATAGTCAGAAGACCAGCGCAGCGTCGGTGAAGCTGACCGGGTCAATCGGTGCTGCTGTCGATTTTGTCAGTATCACCAGCTATGCGGCATCGGATATTGTCTTTTCTTACGACGCAGATTGGGGCAATAACGACGGCTATTGGGGCGGCTACGTTTATGACTATTTTTCAAGAACAGACCGTGAACGCAGTTCTGCTACGCAGGAGTTTCGTTTTCAGTCGTCTGAAGATGGGCGTGTTTTTGGAGGTTCAACTGACTGGCTCATCGGCCTCCATGGTCGGGAGCTCGACGAGAAGAGCGATTCAAGCCTAGTAGGCTTTTATGATGATTCAGTGGACGGCCCGGGAGCATTTTGCCCGGGCGGTTGTGATGAGAAAACCCGGCTTAAGTCTGATTATGATTCAGCGAGTCTGGCTGTATTTGGTAAGTTGGACTCGGCGTTATCCGAACACTGGCAGCTGACCGCAGGTCTTCGATTCGAGCGTTGGGAAGCCGACTACAGCGATACCTTTTTTGACTATGTCTATGCCCCTAGTATGCCCGTTAGCAATGCTTTTGAGCCTAAAGAAAACATGTGGGGCGGCGACCTCACCCTGAGTTATGCGCTGACTGACACCAGTAATCTTTATGGGTTGATTGCTCGTGGTTACAAGGCTGGCGGCTTCAATGTAAACCTGGCAAGGAATCTCGTGCCTGGCCAGGAACAGACCGCTGCTGATATCCCCTATGACCCAGAGTATTTGTTGAACTATGAGCTGGGCTATAAAGGCTTATGGTTTGGTGGTCGCTTGATGGCAGATGTCAGTTTGTTCTATATGGACCGGAAGGATATGCAGATCAAAAGTGGTGCGCAGATCACTCCGGGTGATCCCGACAGCTTTGTGTTTGTGACCAGCAATGGCAAAGGTTCATCTTATGGCCTCGAGACAACTGTGGCATGGCAGTTTACTGATAGCTGGCAGGTGTTTGGTGCTTTGGGTTTGCTCCAGTCAAAGGTTGAGAGCTACAAGTTCACTCCGCAGGAGGAGTTGGTTGGTCGCGAGTTTGCCTATGCGCCGCCATACACATTTAGTATTGGCACGAGTTATCGCAGCCAGCAGGGTTGGTTTGGTCGTCTGGATGTGCTGGGTAAGGGCGCATTTTACTATGATTATTCTCATAATCGTAAGTCTAAGGCCTATCAGATCGTTAACTTAAAACTGGGTAAAGAGTGGCAGCGCTGGGCCGTATACGCATGGGGCCGTAACATCTTTGACAATGAGTATTACACCCGCGGGTTTTATTTTGGCAATGAGCCACCGGCTTTCCCTGAAACCTTATATACCAAGTTTGGTGATCCGCGAACCTACGGCATGACAGTTAACTACAGCTTCTAAGGATTAACGCGATGCGTATCACAGCAGAAATGAGTATGTACCCGTTGGCAGATGAATATAAGCCAACAATTATTTCCTTTATTAAGGAACTGCGAAAGGTTGAGGGTTTGGAGTTGGTGACCAACCAGCTCAGCACGCAGATGCGCGGTGAGTTTGACGTTGTAACATCGGCCGTTAATGAATGCTTTCGTAAGTCGATGGCGGAGCAGGAGACGCTGGTTTTGGTCGTGAAGTACCTGAGTGCTGACCTGGATATTTCGGTAGCACCGGATCTTGGCTGATGCGCTGCAATCGTTTGTTTCCGGCCTTACAGCGATGTCGGGTTGGGAGCTGCTTGGTGCGATACTGGGAATAGCCTATCTGGTATTGGCGATACGACAGAACATCTGGTGTTGGGCGGTGGCCGCGGTCGGCGAAATAATCTTCATGTTCGTCATGTTTGACGCGCAGCTTTATATGGAATCCATGCTTCGTGTGTTTTACCTGGTTATGGCCATCTATGGCTGGTTTTCCTGGCGTTCTGGGCAGGCGCAAGCGGGCAGTCAACGAGCGGTAACGACCCTGCCGCTCAGTATGCATTGTGTCGCTATTCTCGCTGTTGCGGGTCTGGTGTTGGTCAGTGGCAGTTTGTTATCCGTCTATACCGATGCAGCGTTGCCCTATTGGGACTCGTTCACAACTTGGTCAGCCATGTTTGCGACCTGGCTGGTTGCCAGAAAGATCATTGAGAACTGGTACTACTGGTTTGTTATCGATGCTGTTTCAGCGTGGCTTTATGTGGAGCGCGGCTTGGTGTTTGTGGCGTTTCTTTACCTCGTTTACCTGGTGATGATTGTTTATGGTTTTCGTGCTGTCTCTTATACAC
>CAJXQV010000090.1 GCA_913058165.1 uncultured Chromatiales bacterium
AGAGTAGATCGTCGGCAGCGTCAGATGTGTATAAGAGACAGATTCCCGCACTCAGGAGCCGAAGCCACCTTTGGCCTAAGCAATATTGCAGGTACAAAAAAGCCCCGCATTGCGGGGCTTTTTTTATGTCACCGTGTTTGCCGGTATCAGGCGATTTTTAGCCAGTCGGGCATGCTCAAGCCTTTCTCCGCGAGGAACTCGCGGTTGAACAGGCGAGCCTTGTAGCGCATGCCTGAATCGCACAGCAGTGTGACGATGGTATGGCCCGGGCCGAGATGTTTCGCCAGGCGAATTGCGCCGGCAACGTTCACACCGCTTGAGCCTCCCAGGCACAGACCTTCGTGTTTTATCAGGTCGTAAACCAGAGGAATGGATTCGCTGTCTGGAATCTGGAATGAAATATCGATGGGTGCGCCTTCCAGGTTTGCGGTAATACGGCTGTTGCCGATACCTTCAGAAATTGAACCACCTTCGGCTTTCAGTTCGCCGTGAGCGAAGAAATTATGCAGCGCTGAACCGCTAGGGTCGGCAAGTCCGATAGTGATATTCGGGTTCAACTGTTTCAGTGCGCGTGCGGTACCGCCCAGCGTGCCGCCGGTACCCACTGCACAGATAAACGCATCTACTTTGCCGCCGGTTTGTTCGAAGATTTCTGGTGCCGTGGTTGTTTCGTGAATCTGCCGATTAGCAATATTGTCAAACTGGCCGGCCCAAGCGGCACCATTCGGTGATTCGGCATTCAGCTTCGCTGCGAGTCGTTGCGACTGATGCACAAAGTGCTCGGGATTCTTGAACGGTACAGCGGGCACCTGAATAACCTCAGCACCATAAGCCATTAATGTATCCACCTTATCCTGGCTCTGGTTGTCGGGCATGACGATGACGGTCCTATAACCCAGTGAATTACACACCACGGCGAGACCGATGCCGGTATTGCCTGCAGTGCCTTCAACGATGGTGCCTCCCGGCTTCAATTCGCCGCTGGCTTCTGCAGCGCGAATCATGCCCAGTGCGGCGCGGTCTTTCACTGAACCGCCCGGGTTCATGAATTCCGCTTTGCCGAGAATTTCACAGCCGGTGGCTTCGGATGCATGGTTTAGTCGGATAAGGGGCGTGTTACCGATGGTGTCTACAAGTGCGGTCATGAGTCTTCCGTTTGGTTTTATTCGTTGCCTTCAATTGCTGCGAGTTGATCGGCTTGATATTCGTTATTTAAGGGTTCAATTAGTTGATTGATATCGCCGGCAATGATGGTGTCCAGTTTGTATAGCGTTAGGTTTATGCGATGGTCAGTAACGCGGCCCTGCGGGTAGTTGTAGGTGCGTATCCGTTCGGAGCGATCGCCGCTGCCGACCAGCAGGCGACGCTGTTCGGCGCGCTCGCTGGCCTGCGCTTGCTGCTGGCTATCGAGCAGTCTGGCTTGTAACAGGCTCATCGCACGGGCGCGGTTTTTATGCTGCGAACGCTCGTCCTGACACTCAACCACAGTCCCAGTTGGTAGATGGGTAAGGCGAACAGCGGAATCGGTTTTATTGACGTGCTGACCACCTGCACCTGATGCGCGGTAAGTGTCAACGCGGAGGTCGGCCGGATTAATGCTGATCTCTTCAATGGCATCTGTTTCGGGCAACACCGCTACGGTGCAGGCTGAGGTATGAATGCGACCCTGCGTTTCCGTTTCAGGTACACGCTGCACGCGATGCGCGCCTGATTCAAATTTGAGTTTCGAATAGGCACCATTGCCTTCGATTCTGGAAATAATTTCTTTGTAACCGCCATGGTCACCATCGCTCGCGCTCAGTATTTCAATGTGCCAGCCCTGAGTTTCGGCAAAGCGAGAGTACATGCGGAACAGGTCGCCGGAAAAAATGGCGGCTTCATCACCGCCGGTCCCCGCGCGGACTTCAAGAAAGATATTGCTCTTGTCATGAGGGTCGACTGGAATAAGCTGTCTCTTTAATTCAAGCTCGAGGTTTTTCATCCGCTTTTTGAGCACAGGGATTTCTTCCTGGCCCATGGTCTTTATTTCCGGATCGTTATCTTCCAGCATTTCTTCTGCGCCGGCCATATCGCTGCGCGCTATCAAAAAGCGCTGAAAGAGACTCACAACCGGATCGAGTTCGGAGTATTCGCGCGATAGATCCCGAAACTTTCCCTGATTACCGATGATATCGGGATCAGACAGAAGGTTGCCGACCTCTTCATGGCGTCCGGCAAGTTGTTCCAGTTTGTTGATGATGGATTCTTTCAAGTGAGTGCGCTTTCAAAAGTGAGTGTTGCTGCTAATCGGATTCCGCATTGCTACCAGAGGAGCCCTGAGTGAAGCGGAGCTCTCTTATGTGGCATCGGCCTATGCTGTGTGTTGAAGACGCGCAGTTTACCGTGAATCCGGCCGCAGGCGAACAGCAACTGCTGAAATGAACAACCGGTTACTGCTTAGAGGTAATCTAGTCATTATCATTCCTATAGCTGTGTATTATTCTCGATATGAGCGATTACGTTAGATATTCGATGCTTGCCAGGCTGTTGGTGCTTGCTGTGATGCTGAGCGCCTGCAGCACTCCGGTGCGGCATACAACAACACCTCCATCGGTCGCGACACCAGATTATGTGCCTGATGCCAGTTATCACCTGCTGATGGGCGAAATTGCCACGCAACGCGGCGATTACTATGTTGCAGCGCAGGAGTATCTTGCCGCTGCGCGCCTCGCCGACGATATCGAGATGGCGCAACGATCCACTGAGTATGCCTACCAGTATGGGTTTGTGGCTTACTTCTTCGAATCGGCAGTGCGTTGGTCGGAACTGGACCCGGATAATCCTGCTGTTCATGGGTATTTGGGCGTTGCGTATCTGCGCCGGGATAACGTGAAGAAAGCCTTTGCTCACTTTGAACGCTCTATGCCACCGGTCGCCGAACGCTCTGAAGGTGATTATCTGGTGTTGGAGTCTGAAATCGCTGCGATTGGTGGTGCCGATGCAGTTGTGGAAGTAATGCAGTTATTTCAAAAGAGTTTCCCGAGCCAGCCCGGAGTGGAGTTGGCTTTAGCAATTGCGGCGGTGCGAGCAGGGGATGGCGCGCTGGCGTTAGAAAACGCCAATGCTGTGCTGGCGGTTGAACCTAGTTTGCAGCGAGCACAGATCGTTAGGTTGCGCGGTCTGCTTTTGCTCGGTCAGGCTGATGCGGCTCTTGCGGAGATGCGTGCGCTTATAGCGGCCAACCGCAGTATCGAACTTGAACTTGAGTATGCCCGCCTGCTTGCCAGCAGCGATGCGGTAGATGCAGCGCTGCTGTATCTCGATGACATGGCAGAGCGTTATGGTTTTGTGCCGGAGATTGTCCGCCTAAGCGCCATAATTAATACGGATGATGGCGACCAGTTTGGCGCCTGGAACGACTTTAGTAAACTGCTTTCGGCGGGCCTGTATACCAATGAAAGTCATTTTTACCTGGCCAGAATGTCCGAAGGTTCGCGACAGGTATTGCCGGCTCTCCGTTACTATTCGCAGGTCCGGTCAGGTCCGCTGCTATTGCCTGCGCAGGTTGCGATAGCCGGACTTCTTGGCGAGATCGGTGACGTTGATGCAGGTATCGCTCATTTAGATGAGGTGTATTCACAGTTTCCGCAGCTGGGCTTCGATATCTGGACGGCGAAGGCCGGTATTTATTCCCTTTATTGGCGCGCTGCCGAGGCCTATGAGGCCTATAACCGCAGCCTCGAGTATCAACCTGCCAATATCAATTTGATGCTGGCACGTGCCGCGGCACTCGATGCCATGGGTGAAACTGACCTTGCTGTTAGCGCGTTCCGTGAGGCGCTGGCGCTTGATCCTGGTAATGCCAACGGCATGAACTCGTTGGGCTACACCATGGCTAACCGCAATCTGCGTTTGCGCGAAGCCCGTAAGCTGGTTAGCAAAGCATTGGCTCAGCAATCCGATAACCCTGCGTTCCTCGACAGCATGGGTTGGGTCTTATTCCGTGAGGGCGACAACGAAGCGGCGTTAGTTCAGATTGAGCGCGCGTATGCTATTGAGGCTGACCCAGAGATTGCCGCACATTTGGGCGAGGTGTTGTGGACTCTCGGCCGTGACGGTGAAGCCAATATTGTTTGGGCTCTCGCGTTGCAGGATTCCCCTGGCCACATGGTTTTGCGGGAAACCATCGAAAGGCATAAGTCTTGATGTTTGGCATGGCTATGCTGCGCGGATTCGTTCTGGTTTTAGCGGTGGCGCTCTCGGGCTGCAGTTCTTTGCGCGAGGCGTCAGCTCCGATCGATGATTCCATGGCTCAGCGGATTGCTGAGTTGTCTCTGGTGGACGCCTGGTCAATGCAGGGTCGTATTGCGGTAAAGCAGCCTGCGGGTAGTGGGCAGGGTAAGATTCTTTGGGAGCAGGTTGGCGAAACAGCAGATATTGGTCTGGCCGGTCCGCTTGGCACGGGCGCGATAAATATTCACTGGGTGCCAGATGAGCTGACGATGGTTGGCGCTGATCTTGACGTTCAGCATCGCTATACCGGCGGGGATGCGGCAGAACAGTTTTTAGCGGAACAGTTGGGCTGGCAGTTTCCTGCCGCCAGCATTCGTTATTGGCTGCTGGGCATTCCGAATCCCGGCTATCAGTTTGAGCAGGAGTTTGGCGAAGCTGGCGAATTATTGAGTATTAGCCAGCTTGGCTGGCGGGTGCAGTATCAGCGTTTCGCGCGGGTCGATGCGCATTTACTGCCATCAAAGCTGAGAATTCAAAATACAGAGGTGCGTTTGCGACTGATTGTGGACAGTTGGAGCCTCGGGGATTAGTAAATCGGGGTTTCATTTGGTCGGAATTGGAATCTGGTTTGACAGCCCAGCGCCGGGGCATTCACAATAACGCCCTGCTAGCGTCTCGGGGGTTACTTGGATTCCGATGTCCGGCGCACAAATATTATCCAATACAAATTATTGGGGCGTAGCCAAGCGGTAAGGCAACGGGTTTTGATCCCGTCATGCGCAGGTTCGATCCCTGCCGCCCCAGCCATTTTTTTTTGCCATCCGGGAGTCGGATAAGTCATGGTCCAGTTACGTACTGACAGAGATGTCGATACCGACAATATGATATTGCTGACAGGCAATTCAAATCCGCAATTGGCTCAGAATATTGCCCGTCATCTTCAGTTGCCTCTGGGCAAGGTGTCGGTCGGCACCTTTAGTGATGGCGAGATTGCAGTAGAAGTCCTCGAGAATATACGGGGTCGTGAGGTCTATCTGGTCCAGTCCACCTGCCCCCCAGTGAATGACAACCTCATGGAGTTGCTCATTATGGCTGATGCCTGTAAGCGCGCATCAGCTGCCCGCATTACAGCCATAGTCCCTTATTACGGTTACGCTCGTCAGGATAGGCGGCCTCGTTCTGCGCGCGCGCCCATTACCGCAAAACTTGTCGCGGATATGATTTGTGCATCGGGCATTGACCGCGTTGTGACTGTTGATTTGCACGCCGATCAAATTCAGGGCTTCTTCTCAATAGCGGTTGACAATGTTTATGCACTGTCTCTTATACACATCTCCGAGCCCACGAGACAAGAGGCAATCT
>CAJXQV010000091.1 GCA_913058165.1 uncultured Chromatiales bacterium
TCGGCAGCGTCAGATGTGTATAAGAGACAGCCATTGGTCGCGGTCCTGAAAATGATATTCAGGTCGCTAACGAATTTATGAGTCGGGTGCATGCCAGAATCAATAGCGATACCAATGGTGCTTCCATTGAAGACCTCAATAGCCGCAATGGTCTCGTCGTCAACTCCAAGAAAATAAAATGCCAACAGCAGCTTCACAATGGCGACATGGTCTCATTAGGCAAAATGCAGTTTAAGTTTATCGACCTCGCGGAAAAACCCATAGCCGAAGAGATGAACTCATAACGTCAGCTTCAAGCTAAAACAGTGCGATGTAAGCCAGCTGCTTAAGTTGCTCTGACAAAGATTGAAAAAGCCCAGCCCAGTGCTGGGTTTTTTATACCCTTAGACTAATCTTATATTTTAAGGTATCGCACACACGCTGAGATAGAGGCGGATTACTGGCTGTCTGCTCGAGATATTCAGCACGCTTTTATCGCATCAGTCCCTCTCTCAACCTGTGATAGGAATCACATAAGCCAAGCTCTGTTTAGCTGATCATATAGACCTAAAGGTGCCCTCTATGACAAGCAAAATAAAGCGACTATCGCTGAACCCAATACACTCAAAAATGCTGAGTAATCTGGGGTATTTTGCCTTCGAGAAAATATGGTTGCCGCGCATGCTCTACGCGCTTATTCCCTTCATTTATCTGTTTGCCGGCCTATTCGCACTGCTGTCTGCACTGTATCTGCCGGGCTGGAGATGGCTGATCCCCTACGCACTGATCGGCGCGGGTGCAGCCATACATGCCGCAGCAACCGTCGGCATCGCCCGCTTCCGCGGCAGCCAACAAATGGCCCGGCGCGTTGAACGTTCTGCGCCCGAATAACTCATAAGGCTTGCAAACCATGGTCTGCGTGCGAGAATTACCGCACACGATTCACAAGGCTGCTCCACATATGTTCCGGACAATCCCCTACTGGGTTAAAATGGTGCTGTTAAGCACAATCATCATTCCATTCGCCATCTACACCGGCGGCAACGTGCTGATTGGACCCTACGAAGGAAACTTCGGCATAATGGGGTTTTTCTTCAGCATCTATAGCGATGCTGTTCAAGCACAGCTGGCGGCATGGCTGCTACTTCTCGCTGCACCGATGATGGTTCTCGTTTGGCGCCTAGCACTGCAGAAGCGCAGCTAAACACCGAGCTCTCAAACCTTGTCAAATCAGGAGCTTATGTTATATTATAGTTTATTACTGCTAAGTTACTCGGGTTGCGAACTGAAATATACGAATACAAGCTAGGGGAAGTTTAATGTCACGGATAGACAAGAAAGAGGCCAGCGGCAATTACACCAAAGGCAGTTTTCGGATGGTCGACAAAGGCAATGGTCGGGTAGTGCTGGAGTCCACCTCTGTTGAAGAAGCTGAATCACTCAATCTATCCATAGATTCGCTCGCAGCGTCTCCAGACACAAGCGGCTTAAGCCTGCAAAACGATCTGGATGCACCGTGCAACAACCCCTATGATTCGGACAGCAAGCCGAATAAAGCAGCCAAAGTCTGGGCAGGCGGCGCAATTCGTTAACATTGTTAAGTGCATACATAAAAAAACCGGCTTTTAGCCGGTTTTTTTATGTATGCACTTCCGCTAGGCAAAAACGGTAATTATTCGGGCCAAAAGTACCAACCAACAATCGCAATACCTGCCCAGAGGAAAAACATGGTGATATGCCGCCATGGTCGACTTTTCAAGGATCCGTAAAAGCTCAAACTGGCGAACAATGACAAGCAGGTAAACATGCTGGTAGCCACCGCAAGTGCAGGAATCTCGGCACTCAGGCGCGGGTATTCGGCTTTTAATATCCAGAAGATAAGACAAACAAACAACAGCCCACTTGCAACAGCCCCTACGGTACCCATCACTATGCCGAGCAATACGGTGACTGGCCGCATGTTCAAATCGGCAGAAGCATTGTCTTCGCTGCGGGCTGAAGCGCTATTTTGTGTAGGATTCATCATCGATTGCTGTAATAATCTGAACTACGCTCGTTTGTGGCTGCCATAGTGCATATATCCCTTTAGCGATTCAAGTAGCAGACTCAATGCCTCAATTATTAATTCGTATACAGAAGACCGCATTACTGACAGCGATTGTCGTTGCCCTCCTTCTGGGCAATCAGAACGCAGTCAGCTGGGCAACAGCTGTCCAACCGATAGCTGTCGATGCACCGGCCGCACTTGAAAGCAGCACCAGGCATACGCAAGCATCACGTATGGTGACTCGCTTTGCAGAACGGGCACACTACTCCCGCACAGCTATTGATGATGAACTCTCCCGCAACCTGCTGGATAATTTCATCAAATCGCTCGATAGCAATAAACACTACTTTCTTGCCAGCGATATCGAATATTTCCAGCGCTACCGCGACACCATGGATGACACGCTGCGCAACAATGATATGGACCCTGTGTTCGATATCTTCAGAATTTACCGACTGCGCGCCCAACAAAACCTGAATTACATTATTCAATCGCTGAATGAAGAGCCTGATTTCAGCGTCGACGAAACGTATTTGTTTGATCGCGAAGACCTTCCCTGGGCAACCTCCGAAGCTGAACTGCAAAACCTGTGGCGACAGCGCATGAAGAACGATGCCATAAGCCTAATGCTTGCAGAAAAAACCTGGGGTGAAACTGCAGAGGTCCTCGACAAACGTTACAACCGTTTGCTAAAGCGCATTAATGATATTGACTCAGACGAGGTTATTGAGAACTTTCTCAATGCGTTTACCCATACGCTCGACCCACATTCCAGCTATATGTCGCCACGCAATTCTGAGGAATACCGGATTGCCATGAGCCTTTCGTACCAAGGCATTGGCGCATCACTCCAGCTCGAAGAAGATTACGTCACCATCATTAACATCATCCCCGGCGGCCCCGCTGCAATTGATGGCAAGCTGCAGCCCAACGATCGCATTACGGCAGTCGGGCAGCAAGAAAGCGGCGAATTGGTCGATGTTATCGGCTGGGAGCTCGATGATGTCGTGCAACTCATTCGTGGCGAAAGCGGCACCACGGTGCGCTTACAGATTTTGGGTGCCGACTCTATGCCAGGCGATCAGGAAGTAATACTAGAGCTGGTACGCGACAAAGTTAAACTCGAGGAACGCGCAGCAAAGAGCGAAATTATCGAAACTGAGCGCGATGGCATTAAGACCAAAGTGGGCGTTATTTCGGTGCCAAGTTTTTATATGGATTTTGAAGCACGCTCGCGTGGTGACAAAGACTATGTCAGCACTACCCGCGATGTCCGCACGCTGATTCTCGAATTAGAAAAAGAAGGCATTACCGGGCTGGTGATGGATCTGCGCGGCAATGGTGGTGGGCACTTATCGGAAGCCACGGCGTTAAGTGGTTTGTTTATTAACGCCGGACCTATGGTGCAGCTGCGAGATACCAGCGGTCGTATCGAAGTGCTCGATGATCCGGAACCAACCATTAGCTACTCAGGCCCTCTCGTGGTTCTGGTTAATAGATACAGCGCATCAGCCTCAGAGATTTTTGCCGCAGCTATTCAGGATTACGGCCGTGGCTTAGTGGTAGGTCAACAGACCTTTGGCAAAGGCACTGTACAAAACCTCTACGACCTTGATCAGTACACCCGAGTTGCGAGTGACCCTGGCCTCGGGCAACTCACACTCACTATCGGCAAATACTATCGCGTCAATGGTGGCAGCACTCAGAACCGCGGCGTTATTCCCGACATCGAGTTGCCGTCAGCAATCGATACTAAACGCACTGGCGAAAGCTCTCGCCCCGGCGCCCTGCCTTGGGATCAGATTCGCTCTGCGCAGTTTGAGGAGTTCGGTTCGGTTCAGCCCGACCTGCAAAGCTTACGTGAAGCACAAGCGTTGCGTGCAGCCGACAATGCCGACTACGAATTTCTAATGAAGAACGTCGATGCTGCCAACAGAATACGTTCGCAAAACAGCGTTTCCTTGAATATCGAAACTCGCCGTACCGAACAGGCGCGTCGCCGTGACGACCGACTGGTCCGCGAAAACGACCGCAGACAAGCGAATGGCGAAATGTTGTTAGAAGACAATGACGAGCTGGAAGGTTCTGAAATGCCTGACGTGTTGTTGGAGCAAGCTGCACAAATTGTCACAGACTATGCAGCTATTCCACCTAAAGCGCCTAAAACTGTAGTGAAAGCCTCAGCCCCGCTGAACTAATCAGGGGCTATTCAAGCGCTGATCAGATATCCAGCATTACTATGGCAGCGCAGCCTACTGAACCGGCCCTGCCGCCGATTAGCCATTGTACCGGCAGGTAACTCTCATGTACGGGGCGACCCGCACTCAAGCGATTGCTTGGTAAAAGCCTATAATTTTTGGGCTTAAATTAAGCCTGATGCCGAGTGACACCGTTACAGCTACAACGTAAAATGGTGCTGCTGGTCAAGCAGATAGTCGAGCCATTTACTGAGCATCATGTTGTAGACCCAGCGACGCTCAATGTTATTGCCAGCTCCCTGCAGCGTGCTAGCAATACTCACTATGGCCTCATGCCGATGGTGCACTGACCAACCCTTCACCTCAACCATTTTGGCATCGTAGTAGATACGTCCCAACAAGTCGGGATCGGCCACTATGTCGTCACCTTGCTCAAAGCGGTAAGTGAGACGAAAGCTGCAGGTAAAGCGGGTGAGATCAAGAATCTGCAAATACAACGGGCAGTCATCGCGCACAGCCGACGTGTATTCACCGGGTTCAAAACGTTGCTTATTGAGCAACTGATCAAGCTTAATGAAGTTGGCTTCATACAGCATCATGAGCCCACCGAAGCTCTGAGGCTTAAACGCATATTGAGGCACTATGTAACTATCTACCCGCATCGTTTGACTATAGCATAGGGCTTCACTATTGCTATGCTCGGAAACCATGAGTAAAGAAACCAACATCCACACGGTAAATTGCACCGCGTTTCAGGATCAGAAACCAGGCACCGCAGGTCTGCGCAAGAAGGTCGCTGTCATCCGTCAGCCTCATTATCTTGAAACCTATGTTCAATCTGTATTCAACACCCTCAAGCTGCCAGTGGGCTCTGCTTTGGTGCTCGGTGGTGACGGGCGCTTCTTTAACCCCGAAGCCATACAAACCATTATTCAAATTGCCGCCGCCAATGCTATCGGTAAGTTAGTTATCGGCAAAGACGGATTGCTCTCTACGCCTGCAGCGTCCCATCTGATTCGACAGCAGGCCGCAGCCGGCGGTTTTATTCTTACCGCCAGCCACAACCCCGGCGGGCCCGATGGCGACTTCGGTATTAAATATAACATCGCGAACGGTGGCCAGGCCCCGGAGAGCATGACCGACGCATTCTTCGCCGCCAGCAAAGTCATTAGCCAATATGAGTTGGTTCAAATGCCGCCCGTTGATATTTCGAAACCGGGCCTGCAACATGTTGCAGGCATAGAAATCCTCATCGTTGATAGCGTCACTGACTACACCCGCCTGCTTCAGGACTGTCTCTTATACACATCTGACGCTGCCGACGATCTACTCTGTGTAGAT
>CAJXQV010000092.1 GCA_913058165.1 uncultured Chromatiales bacterium
CCGCTATATTGTCTATGCCATTCAGTGATTCGTCTTCACTAAAAAGGTCCACGCGGTTATAGATTTGCGTAATTACGCCAAAGTTGCCGGATCTATCAGACTCGAAGGCCCAAACCAGCCCTTTATCGCCAGCGTTAACTGTTGTGGAGATATACAGCACCCCGGCATGAAACCAGGCGCCTTCACCACGGACAAATTTGGCGGCACCCAAAGCATGCGCTTGAGCGCGCGTGCTCTGAGTTGCTGCTGCTCGATCTGGCACCTCTACCCAGCTGACATTGCCTTCGCCGGCTATCTGATTTTCATCAATATTATCGACAACAGCCGCCTGTAATCGCCCACCTGTAAGGCTGCCAAAATTGTCGGGGATAAAACGATAAAGACAACCGTCGGTTTGATCTTCCGTTAGGTAAACAATGCCGGTTGCAGGATCGACCGCTGCGGCCTCATGCTGAAACACACCCAGGGCATCGCGTCGCACAGGCGCTCGCTCGCCCCGATCCAGGGGAAAACATTCCCAGACCATGCCATCCGTATATTCTTCGCAGGATAACCAGGTGTTCCAGGGCGTCGTCCCGCCGGCACAGTTCATACTGGTGCCGGAAAGCAGTTGATAGCCATCAATAACCTCGCCACTGGCATTGAATTCGATCGCGCCAACACCACCGCGCCCATTGCTAAGCTCACTGTTGGAAACATAAATCCAGCCACCTTCAGGCGTGGCATAAATGGCCCCTCCATCAGGGCGTTCATGCCAATTGTAGCTGCCCCCCGTTACCACCGGTTGATCTGTTTTAGCAACAATCCGACTGCTAAACCCGGCCGGTAATAGCATGCCATTCGCATCAGGTACATCTGATAAGGGGCCGATATTTTTGATGTTGCTCATCGCCGCCCCCTTCGCACTGCCATTTGAAGAGTTGCAGGCAGTGAGCAGCGGCCCGGCCGATAATGCCAACATAGAATTAAAGCCAATGCGCAAGAGTTTCCGGCGGCTAATATCAGGAAGCTGATAGAGGCTGAGTGGTGCAAGAGCTTGTCGAGTTGGCATGCTTGCTTACCTTCTAGAGCTATTGAAGACCCAATTATAGGCTTGCTTCCGGCGACCCACAACACGGCTGCTTTTAGGCAGAGACGTGCCATAAAGGGGGCCAGAGTCGTTTTTACTCTGAGCCTAATTATTCCATGGGCTTACAATGGCCTTTGGATCCGGGGTAGGTAACGGTTGCAAGGTTCCTGTAACATCCCAAACGGTATCGGGTAAAGCTATATTGGCTAGTGAATAGGGCTTCTAACAAACTGCAGCCACGAGCGTTATGTGCGAATGAAAATTCGGGGGGTATAAAATATGGATGTTTCAGGTTTGGGAATGCTGGTAGTTATTGCCGCAACCGGGTTTCTTTGGGTGTTGCCGATATTAATAATTATCAGTTCAAATAAAACCACGGGCGGTGAAAAATTGGCATGGGTATTAGCTGTTCTTTTTATATCGTGGTTCGCGTGGATATTTTATATGTTGCTCGCGCCTATCAAAACTAAAAACGAATAAATGGGCTTAGAGCAAAAATCCGAACACTGCCGCAGTGCTTGCGATTTGCCAGAGTGGTTTTTACTATGAAGCTAATTATTCCAACTATTCCTAGCTCATTTTTTAAGGTAGAGTTCGCATTTAATACAGACAGTTAAGGTAGAGAAACATGAAATTAGCAGTGTTTTTGAGTGTAGTGATTGGCTTAGGTCTTGCCAGTATTGTCAGAGCCGACGATATTGTCAGAGCAGACGAGTTTCCAAGCATGGTTGGGACGTGGAAAGGAACATCTGAGGCCGTGGTTCTCGGCAAGCTTGCGTACTACCCTGATGTGGCTTCTGAACAGGCAATACCGCAAGCGAGTAGCGCAGACTTTGTCATTAATCTGACGCATCAAGATGGTCGGCGTATGTGGGGCAATGTGAGCTCAAATAATATGACAGAGCCGTGGATAGGCGTTTTTTGGAATGACAGGAAATCGTTTGAGGCAGTAGATGAAAATGGCCAGATAGAAGGGCGGATGATAGACGCGAACACCGTGGAAGTAATATACACCCAATACGACAGCAGCGGTCTGATTACTAGTCATGTTGTTTTCTCGCGCTCTGTAGATTAACTCACAATCCTGAATAAACCTGAGCAAAGCGACCCTGACCGATGCGAACCTAAGCTTCGTTGGAAACCAAACCGGCGTGATCCTCACGGATGCAACTTGGGGAAAGAGCACCTGTCGGGACTGGGCAGTCACTAACACTGGCTGTTGAGCGTTGGAGTTCATTTAGTTATAGACTAAGACCAGCTCGTTAAGTCACTACAATACAAAATGGCCCCTCTGGGGCCGTTTTGCTCTCAGGCACTTTTCATTCAGCGAACGGCACTTGGTAAAGTTTGTTCAACCATTCGGCAAACAAACAAATGGGGCCGAAAACCTGGACACTAAAGCAGTGCTGGGTAGAGTGGTTTTTACTCTGACCCTAATTATTACCATCTACGGTTATAGGTGAACCATGAAGGCCTCAAATACAAAGCTTTACGCCGAGCAGTTGCGTGCTGTGCAAGCTCAGCTGGAGCTTGACTCCGAGACTGGCGATGCTGCAGCCAGTATTGTTGAGTTGGATCAGTCGCGGGTAGGGCGCTTGTCACGCATGGATGCTTTGCAGGCGCAGTCTATGTCGCAAGCATCTCAACGGCGAAGGGTGCAGCAGTTGCGGGACATCGCGGCGGCACTGAATCGGATTAAAGTCGGCACCTTTGGTGTTTGTCTTGATTGTGATGAACCCATCAACCCAAAACGTCTGAGTTTTGACCCCTCTGTGCGCTACTGCCTGGGGTGCGCCACAGAACGGGATGGAAGATAAGACGCGTTTCGCCAGGGTTATGCTCAGTAGATTTAAATAGGTGTACTGTCGCCGGATAAGATATGAGAGCTTCCATCTACAAATACACTCTTGTAACCGCGGCGCTTGTCGCACTGATTGTCGTGGCGGGCGTCTACAGTCAGCGCAACCTTGCTGACGCCGTACAAGTTACCAGCGGAACCCGCTTCGCGGTAACCGGTGATTCTGCCGGTCTCATCATCGATCTGCAGGGCATCCTTTGGTCACTGCCGGTTCAGGGCGGAAAGGCTACAGCGCTTAGTGCGCCGCTCGATGATTTGCGTCGTCCGCAACTCAGCCCTGATGGCTCACTGCTTGTTGCTGAGAGCTTCGCGACCGGCTACTGGAACCTGGTGGTCATGAATCGTGACGGTGGCAATCATCAGCCACTGACAACGGGGCCGCATGATGATAGGGACGCGCTGTGGTCAGCGGACGGTCGATCAATTACCTTTGCGACGGATCGTGGCGGTGATGTCGGGCGCTGGTCGGTCGATGTTGCAACCGGTGAGTTGGCTCCGCTTGATGCGGCCGATCAATATCAAAACCTGAGTAAGGCGTTGCATGCGCCGCGGCCCAGTCCGGATAACGCGTTGCTCGCGTGGGTGCAAGTCCGCGAAAGCAATAGTTTCCCGGGCGTGGCCGTCAATGAGCTCGTCTTGTCTGACCTGCGATCCGGGGCAGTGAGCACCGTGTCGGGGGTCGACAGCGATGTCTTTAACATGCCGCCTGCATGGCTTGATGAGACCACACTGTTGTACACGGCGGACGGGCGCATTCAGCAGCTTAATGTGATTAGCGGCACAACAACCGTCGTGCCCTTTGCCGTTACCTTATCGCTGAAGGTGCCCGACTATACGCGGCGATTACCCATTGCTTTTGCACAGCAGTCGCAACCGGCGCTGGGCATTGTTGATCCCGTAATGCTACCCGGCAATGCCATCGTCTTTACAGCATTGGGTGATCTCTGGTTGCTCGACGAAGACAACCGGCTGCAGCGGTTGACCGATGATGCATTTGTCGAGCGCGACCTCTCGGTATCGCCCGATGGCGGCAGGCTCGTTTACATCTCTGACCGTGGCGGATCAATGCAGATATGGGAGCATGACCTCGCCACAGGCGAAGCCCGCTTGATCCTCAAAGACAGTCGGGGCCCTCGTTACCCCACATTCTCGCCGGACGGAACCCATATTGCGTTTCAGGAAGTGGGCCCGCGTGGCACGCAGGATTTTACGGTGCATGTGCTGGATACCCAGACAGGCAAGCGCCGCAAGCTGCGCAACAGTCCGAAGATCTGGCCCGGTCGCATGGCCTGGAGTGCAGATGGCAATTACATAACTGTGGCTGAACTGAATTCGATGGGCGACGCAAGCGATGGTCGCAATCGACTCGTGCGGATCAGCATCGAAGGTGACGCCCGGGATGTGGTTGCGCTGCCGGATGCCATGACGGTAGACACCGGTCCGGTCGCGAGTCGCACTGGTCAGAATGCGCAACAGCTTGCATTGGTTATAAACGGCAGTCTCTGGCGTCTGCCGGTTCAAGCCGACGGACGCGCTGCCGGTGCGCCGGAGCAGATACTCGATGCATTGGTCGAATCACCGGGGTGGTCGTTTGATGGCATGCACATTGTGGTGCTGGGTCCCGACGGGCTAAGCATGGTCGACGTGCAGCAAGGTCGCAGCCGTGCCCGTAACCCAGAGTTGGAGTGGCAGCCCGCACGCGGCACCGGCCGGCAGTTGATTCATGCGGGACGTCTGTGGGACGGCACGGGCGACACGTGGCAGACCAATGTCGATATCCTCATTGAGGGTGCCCGCATTGTCGGCGTGACACCGCATGCTGAACATCCGACCGATGCAGTCGTCATTGACGCAAGTGATCGCAGCGTGCTGCCGGGGCTCATCGATCATCATGTGCATTTCGAACCCCATCGGGGGGAATGGGTGGGGCGCGCTTTGCTTGCCTTCGGCATAACAACGGTGGTCGAGCCCGGTAGCCTGCCTTACGAATCACGCGAACATATGGAAAGCTGGCAAAGTGCACGCCGCATCGGGCCACGGCTGGTGTATGCCGGACCACAACTGGACGGCGCACGGCGTACATTTCACTTTGCGAGCCACATCGAGAGCGGCGAACGCCTGCAACGCGAACTCGAACGCGGCGACCGGCTCGGTTATGGACTCATCAAAACC
Organism: uncultured Chromatiales bacterium; assembly: GCA_913058165.1. Taxonomy (GTDB): domain Bacteria; phylum Pseudomonadota; class Gammaproteobacteria; order Steroidobacterales; genus JABIQA01. The sequence continues at coordinate 5,100 of CAJXQV010000092.1, forward strand.
TATCGGCGCCTGCGGCCCGAGTTGCAGCAACAGGCGGTGCAGGGGGCTCATGAGCGCGGCCTGCCGGTGACGGCCCACGCCGCCATGCGCGGTATTGGTTTTGGTGGCGATCGCACAGAGCACCTGCGCGGTTCGAGTCGGACGGACGGCTCTTCCAAGCAATCCGATCTGCTGGCCAGTTACGGCGACGTGCGCGCCATTTATGGCCGTGAGGGTGCAACGCTCACGCCGACGCTGGTCAACCAAGGCGGCTATTTTGATATCAGTCTGCGGGCAGCAGCCAACGGCGAGAGTCTGGACACAATCGACACCTACGCACATTTTTATGACGCAGCGTATCGCAACAACTTAAACACCTGTCTCTTATACACATCTGACGCTGCCGACGATCTACTCTGTGTAG
>CAJXQV010000093.1 GCA_913058165.1 uncultured Chromatiales bacterium
ACGAGATTGCCTCTTGTCTCGTGGGCTCGGAGATGTGTATAAGAGACAGGAATGGCATAGACAATATAGCGGTGTCGGCAGGCGGGGATGTCATTGTGGCAGAAGACACCGACGATATGCAGATGCAAGCTCTAACGCCGGACGGTCAACTAATAAAATTGCTGCAGGTCAACGGCCATTCAGTTTTCGGGTTTGGGGGCGAACTTACGGGCCCGGTCTTTGATCCATCCGGCACCCGTTTGTATTTTAGTTCTCAGCGTGGAACGCTGGTCGACTTCACTACGGTAGGGAAATTTATCGGTATTACTTACGAAGTAACCGGACCGTTTGTAAGGTCATAAGATTACCGCCAAGGCATTTCACAGTTAACGCTATGCTCAAGTGCGTATTTATACGTTACTTAGGACGCCTTGTTATGCGCTTAATATAACTCTTGATTACTCTTGCCAAAGACACCTTCACTCTATTACTGGCTTTATTAGCATGAGGGAATTTAATACCGGGGTTATCGGCTCCTAAGAACGGGCATAGCTTTTCCCAACCATCACCCTTGGCCAGATCCAACACCAGTAGATCTTGTGGACGATCTAGGAAGTATCTTCTTACCTCCTTAATATGGTCTCCGAATCGCTTAACATATATAGCCTCATTACCCTCTGGGCATCCCACACCATATATCCAGCTTCGCATTGGCGTTTCATTGCGACCAAAATGCTTAACTTGGCTTTTAATCCAGGACTCCGGATTTCTCACCGTTAAGATAAACTTATTTCCTGGGTAGTTTTCATCCAGCTCCTTAAAGATAATAGGCCATGGATTATCTTGGAACGCATCGTATTTTTCGACCGTGTCGTAGGCCATAGGGAGCACGTTCTTTTCAATGTTTGGATCACTTATGCCAGCTGCTCCAGTTACTCGATAGCCTAATTGCGCCAAAGCTGCTCCAAGGCTGGTCGTGCCCGTTTTGTGAAAGCCGATACAGAATACTTTGGTCTTCATAGTCGCTCCATATTTCTGTCGCACAACAGCCTTAGGCATTGGCACTGAGTTTTGATTCAGTCATAGAAGCCACCCCTGTGCATTGAATTTATGTGAAAAACCTACAAATTCACACTCTGGTTTATAACGTCATTTTTATGCTTAGAGAATGCCCGAGACTGGATGATAGCGGACACTCAAAGCCATTTCATTTATTACTGTTACACCGAGGTCATATGGGCTTCAGGGAATTAGCTAAAACCATCACCCTCCTCCTTGCTCCCTCTGGTCCTCAGAGAATTCCGCGCTTTATGAAACCGAGCGCCAAGCGTGCAAATCCCTATGGGCGCGCCAAATACAGAAAAGGTTTCCTGCGCAATGATTCTAGCGAATCCTTCCCCTCACACTGTGTATGTCTGGGTTCAGCCGGCAGAATCCGATATAGTCGCTCTCGATGAAACGATTGATTGCGATAATGCTGCTGGCATCAACCGGCCTCCCTGGGTTCGTCAACGCCTACGATGGGCCGATCATCGATATGCATGTGCACGCTTGGCCAAGCGGCGAAGACGGCGGCCCTGACGAACCCATGAATCAGCAGGCTATTAAAGCTGAGCGCGCAGAACTTAAAAAACACAACGTGGTTCTCGCAGCCGTTAGCGGGCCACAGGATTTTTTAGCCGCATGGGCCGCTGAAGGCCCCGAGGGATTATTACTCGGCCCCATCTTCCCGTGCATCGATGGCAAGAACCCTGTTTATTTCCGTCATGAGTGTTTTGCCAACGGTGAAAACTTCCCTGATATTGAATGGCTCGAAGCACAATACGTCGCTGGCAACTACGCGATCATGGGTGAGCTCTATAATCAGTATGCGGGAATCCCATTCGATGACCCGCGCATGGACCCTTACTACGAATTGGCAGAACGGCTGGGCATTCCGGTGGCGTTTCATACCCACTCCGGCCCACCACTCATCGCTCAGCAATGCTGCCCTGCTTTTCGACTGAGCAATGGCAACCCGTTATTGCTTGAGAACGTGCTGGTGAAGCACCCAAAACTTCGGGTGCAGATCATGCACGCAAACCCGTTGGTGTACCCGGAGGTTTTTGACCTGCTGGTGCAGTTTCCAAAAGTGTATGTCGACATTAGCCCGTGGCAAATGGCCTACACGCGTAAAAAGTTTCACCGTTTACTAAAGGAATACGACGATGCCGGCATGACCGGGCGCATTATGTTTGGCAGCGATGGGGCAAACTACGAGAAGGCTATAGCGGCCTACACCTCCGCCGATTTCCTCACAGAAAAACAGCTCGACGGTATTTTCTGCAAGAATGCTCAACGCTTCCTGCGAAAAAACGGCACTTGCGAAGCAGCAGCACCCCAGAGAAAATAAGCGTTTGAGCCTGATGCTGGTGGCATTGGCGGTAAGATTACGAAACCGGTGATTGGTGTCTGACACCAGAAACTTGCCGGAACTCCCGCAAGTGATCCGCAACCCGCTGGTCGAGAACCGGTTGCCATGTTGCTGGCATTACCAATAGCACTTTTTCCAGCATCTCACCCGCTTTATCACGCTCGGTCTGTTGCATCGATGATTGCAGCGTAACTTGGAGCCACATATAGAGTTTGGCCAGATCACCTTCGGTGATCATGTCATTTTCTCCCCGGCCTTTCGCCAGGTAGTAGAGTTCTGCAGTTGGGAAATAGGCCGGTTCGTAGCCCAGTGCGGCCGCTTTCTCAAACCACTGTCGAGCATTGTCGTTTCCCATATTGGCAACCGGTTGCATGCGCATCATGCGACCAAGGTTGTACATGGCCTCGGGGTCGTTGGCATTGGCGCCAGCGACTAACCATTGCAACGCTTTTTCATTGTCGCGAATACTTTCATCGCCTTCCAGATAGAACAGGCCCGCACGAGTCATCGCGGCCGGGTGACCTTGTTGGGCGACAGATATGCACAGTGTGATTGCTTTGGCAGGGTTGCGGGGTACGCCTTCGCCAGCCATATAGAGTTCGGCCAGCGAGCACAGAGCTGTGGGCAAACCCTCGTCTGCGGCCTTTTGATAATAAACAGCAGCTTCTTCGGGTGATGCTTCGCCACCCTTGCCGAAGCGCAAGCAGTCTGCGTGGGCGAACAGGGCTGCCGGGATGTTGCCTGCGGCAGACTGCGAAAACCAGCTGCATGCTTCTGCATCGTTAACAGGCCGACCCCAACCAAGCTGGTAAAAAAGGCCGACTGAAAATTGAGCCAGAGGATTGTTTTCATCCTCTGCGAAATGCAGATATTGTTTGTATGCGGCATCGTAGTCGCCTACCGCGAGTGCTTCCTGCGCCGTACTGAGGGGCGTTGCCAGATCGTCAGATTGTTGCACACACGCCACCCCAAAAATCAGCGACAACAGCGCAACCAACTTGAGAGCTTTTAGGCTGTAAAAGGGAGTGTATTCAAGGCAAAACCGCTTTGCCCAGACTCGTGCTGCACCATGTATCAAAGGTGGAGGCCGGCGTTAATTGCGCGAGGGGAATGTGCCCTGCGTCTGTATCAGCCAGTACATGCCAATATAGGGGTCACGGATAAACACATCTGTGCTACCCCCGTTTGAGTCGACGGTGACCGTTCCGCTTAGATCTTCTCCGGCAACGATGTCAATCGACATAGGTGAAAGCGTTTCGTTAGGAGGGTTCCGGGAAAAAGTTGTCGTCCAGGCATTTATATATTGCTCCTTTCTGCGCCCAGCTGGTGTCTCGCCCCACGCCGGCCTATAAGTATTCAGCCTTGCCTCAAGTCCGGTCACTTCAACACTTGCTGATGCCGTGTGCGAATGTGCCGCCATATTGGCTTGCGAAAGCACGAGCGTTTCTGCGCCGTCTTTTTCGCCAATCGATATACTGGAAAGTCCAGGCCCCGCCCCCGCGCCGACAACGCTGCGGCCGCGCGTGTCCGGCAGCGCGAATGTAGTACGACCATCACCGCCGTAGGTAGTACCAAGAATCGAAAACAGCGCGGTGTTGCTGGAAATACTTAACAGCTGGCCATGTGCCAACGCGCAGCCGCGAATGGCAAAATTACCGGCGAACACAGTAACGGCTCCTAAATAACCGTCTTGTGTGCAGGCATTCGCCGCATTAAAACCAGCCATGCCAAGAATTAGAGTCAGTGCCGCGAGTGACTGACTAAGCGTTTTTCTTATCATTATATATACCCCTATGGGATTTCTAAGGATCGCCCCTTAGCTTTGCTACAATACTTGAGAGTACTTTTAGTAATTATAACACCAAGGATTCGCAAGGTTTTATGACCATTCTTGGGCTCCTGCTTAAATGCCGGCAGACTTGCCTGCCGCGGTAGTTTTGGCCGTAGCGCGTTGCGCTCACTCCGCCAATGGCATATTCGCAGGCTTGACCCAATCACCGGTCTCGCTCTGATAAATAATGGTGATAAAGGTTTTGGCTTTCACAAAACCCATACCCCAATTGGCATCTAGGGCTTGCAATGGCTTAGCGGCTTTAATCTCGCGCAATGTCAGGCCCTGGTCGATCAACTCAAGCACACTGCCCCGTGCGGTGATCAGCATCTCTCGCACTTCAATCAAGCGGGCGCGATCGGCCAATGGGCCATGGCCTGAGACAACAATTGTGTTCTCGCCAATCATATCAATCATGGTTTGCGTGGCTTCAATTTGCCCCTTTATACTGCCACCGCTGGCCACATCAATCAGAGGGTAACCATTGCTGATAAACGCATCACCGGTGTGCAACACATCAGCATTGCGAAAATAAAACACGGTATCGCCGTCGGTGTGCGCCAGAGGCACATGCAGCACATCAATCGTGTCATCGTTAAAATGAAAGGTCATGCTCTGGCTATACGTAATAACCGGCAAGGCTTCGGGCGGGCGTGCTGCCGAGCGCGCCTTAAACATCAGGTGAAACTGCTCTGTGGTTAAGCGCTCCCGGACATTGTCATGAGCCACGATGACGATACCCTCATTACCGAAGTTGGCGTTACCGCCAGTGTGGTCGCTGTGCCAGTGGGTATTGAACAAATACCGGATAGGCTCATCGGTAAGCTTAGCCACTGCGGTTAGAATCTGCGGCGTCATAGGCGCAAATTGATCATCAATAATCAACGCGCCATCGTTACCCGCAGACACCAGCACATTGCCCGCTGGCTCCATCAGCATGAGTGTCAGATCGCCTCTGAGTGGCACGACTTCCAGCGGGCCCTCCATGCGTCGCCCCTGTGCAGAAAGATTGCTAACCAGCAGCACCGTCAACGCGGCTGCGCATACGAAAAATTCGGTTCGTCGTTCTAACATTGGAACACCTCTTCTTATTAACCACAGAGCACCCCCCGTATTCATTAGGGCAGGACTGATTCTAGCGCAACTCGGCCGCATCGTTGACACAAGTAAAAACCGGGTCGCTGCCTTAACGAGGCTTGCTGTTTTAGCTGCCTCTCAGTGACACGTTCAAAAGATGACCGCGCTTGTGTTCATTGATATGGACC
>CAJXQV010000094.1 GCA_913058165.1 uncultured Chromatiales bacterium
ATCTACACAGAGTAGATCGTCGGCAGCGTCAGATGTGTATAAGAGACAGGATGCAGGTCCGTTAATCACTATGCAGGCCGGAGCATTTCTCGCTTGGTGGTCTCCGCAGTCTTTAACGCGACTTAGTGATGTCTGGCAAAAAACGGTGGTGCCGACATTGATTTTTGCGGAGCTTGAGAGCGAGTTGCCCGAGTTTTTGCGGGAGGATAGCAGTGACGCTCACAGTGTTGGCCGACATTATGGCGCGCGGGAACAGTTGCTGGACTTACTGGGTGAAGGGGTGTGGCACCTGAATGGCGACCCGGTTGATAATACCGGTCTTGAGTTGGTGAATATTGATACTGAAGACCGCAGTTTATATGGGTTTATGTGGTCGCCGGCAAATATCGATTCAGACGTTGCTGTGTTGCTCATGCACGGACTCACCAGTTCACCGACGAGCAGTTTGTTTTTAAAGATGGCGCCGGTGCTCGCGCAGGAAGTGAATGTGCTGGCGATGGAGAGTCATCGCAGCGGCTGGTCGGGGCACGAAACGGCGCTGCTGGATGATGAGCTGCAGGATTTCGACGGTTGGATCGACTATCTGATAGCTCGCGGGATTAAACGTGTGGTGTTGGCGGGCGCGAGCATGGGCAGCTTAAGCGCAGCGCGCTATCAGTCGATAAGACAGCATCCCAATGTTGTTGGAATTGCTCATCTTATGCCTACTGCGGATTGCCCGGAGTGGTTCCGCGCGGCTGCGGGTGAACCATACGATGAGGCTGTTGCCGCTGCTGAGGCGGCGGTGGCCGACGGTGATGGCGAAACTTATCTGGTGGATGTTGATGTCCGTCAGCCACCGCCGAGCTTATCGCGTGGGCGATTCAGGTGGACACAACGTGCGGCGAGTTGGTTGTCATGGTGGGGGCCTGATGCGGACAGCTATACTATTGAACACATTGCTGCGGCGGATGTGCCTTTGTTGTTGTTGTCAGGTACGACCGATAATTACAACGATGCTGAACGCTTTGCCGAGCTGAAAGGGGCGGCGGCGAACGCGCCGAGTGTTGATGAGATTTGGTATGAAGATGTTGACCACGGTCTTGCTGGGGTCGAGTTAAAGGTGGCCGGAGATTTACTGGAGTGGCTTAACCGCCGCTGTCTCGATTGAGGCTAGAGTCCGCGCTGCCACTCTTCGCGGAGTGTGAGTTGCTCGGGGTTGTTGATTGCGGTGTTAACGAGATTTATTAGTTTTTCTTTGTCTTTGCCGAGTGTGCCCTTCAGGCTCAAGTAGTTGGACGCATGGTCGCTGCGGAAGATGGTTTGTTCTAATTCCAACGTATTGAGGAGTGTCTGCATTTCAACAAATAGCTCGTGTTGGGTTAACGGCTCAAACTCATTTTTAAAACCATCCTGATACCGCTTCATACCATCGGGAAAGCTCAGCACCAGTGTCGACAGGTAATCCGGTTGCGCAGCATTCATTAATCTGGCCGAGTTAATCGCATGTTGTTCGCTGTACCGACGTCCACCCATGCCATTTAATATCATGACCGAACTTTTAGCGCCGGCAGATTTAATTGTTTCAAGCGCTGCCAGTGAACTGTCAAAGGTCTCGCCTTTGTTTACCCGCTCAAGTATTAGGTTGTCGCCCGATTCGCAGCCGACATAAAACAAACTGAGCCCGAGTTCGCGCAATTCACTCAATTCTGCTGCGGTTTTGTTCTTGGTATTGCGCGGCAGGCAGTAGGAAGAAACCCGCTGCACGTCAGGTAAATATTTGCGGATGGATTCAAGGATAGCCCTCAGCCTGCGAGTGGATAAGGTCATCGCATCGCCGTCGGCGAGAAACAGCCGCCTTACGGGAGTGCCCTGAGCCGCAATGATGGCGAGTTCTGCATCGATGGCAGATTGGGGTTTTATGGAGAATCGTTTTTGTGGCTGCGTGTACATCTCACAAAATGTGCAGTTATTCCATGAGCAACCGTTGCTTACCTGCAGTATGAGTGAGCGGGCTTCCGATGGCGGGCGAAACAGAGGTTCAATGTATTGCATGCTGAGTCGATGCCAACCTAATTGCGCTTGCGGAGTTCGATAGCAGGGCAGCGATCCATAACCACTTTAAGACCTGCGGAACGCGCACGCTCCGCTGCAGGTTCATTGATCACATCCAGCTGCATCCAGATTGATTTAGCACCAATGGCAATAGCTTCGTCGGTCAATTTTCCCGCTGCTTCGGAGTTGATAAACATGTCGACCGTATCGACCGGTTCCGGAATATCGGCAAGTCTGGCGTAAACCGTCTCGCCAAGCAGGGTCTGGCCTGCTAACCGGGGGTTTACCGGAAGACAACGGTAACCGTGGCTTTGCAGCATTTGCATGACGCCGTAGACAGCCCGATGAGGTTTGTCCGAGGCCCCGATAACGGCAATGCAACGGGTTTCATCGAGAATAGCGTTAATTGTTGTCTGTGTGTCCATGAGACAAGCATAGCTGACCTGCCCTGGTTAGAGAATCATCGGCAGCACTTAATGGACACATTGCGATGGTATGCAAGCAGCAAATCCTTCAAGATGATGAGCTGTTGTTTTGGTCCCCGCGTTGCGGCCGCTTGTTGAGGAGGCTCCAGTTGTGCATAAATTAATTCGTCAGGTATTTTCGGTATTTTGCCTGGTAATGCTCGGCCTGCTTATTTGGCGGGTGATCGGTGAAGTCTGGACACCGCTGAATTGGGGTATGTTCGCTGTCGCCTCGCTCAGCTGCCTGCTCGTATTTGTTAATTTTGTTTATGTCTTTAATTACAGCTACGCCATCTGTGTTGTGCTGAGTTCAGCATTAATCTGGTGGGCTATGCCGAGCGTGGTGGCTGCATTAATGGCAGGTGTTGGCATTGCCTATGGCCTTCGGTTGTTTTGGTTTACCTGGCAGCGGATGCACAGTGAGTCATACGCGGGCAAGGTAAAAATTATTGACGAGAGCAGTGCAGCAATGCCGTTGCCAATAAAAATAGGGATATGGATTCAGTGCACCCTATTGCATACTTTTCATTTAATGGCTTTGTATTTTGTTGCCGCAAAAGGTGTATTGACGCCAGTCATCGTGTTGGGAATCGCGGTGATGTTTGCAGGCACACTAATTGAGGCATTAGCAGACGCGCAGAAGCAGGCCGTCAAGGCGGAGCATCCAGATGCTCTGGTCACCGGAGGGCTGTTTTCGCGGTGGCGACATCCGAATTACGCCGGCGAGATATTGTTTCATGTGGGATTAATCATTGCGGGTATTGCTGCTGTTGATACCTTGCCGAACATGCTGGCTCTGATCATTGCGCCGCTGTATATCGTTATATTGATGATTTCGGAAGCGCAGAGTGCTGATCAACTGCATGTTAAAAAATACGGCGAGCAGCCGGAATATGCCAGTTACAGGGCCCAAAGCGGCTCATTGCTGCCGCGCTTTTAGTTTTAACCAATGAGTAGAGGACTGCTGACATGAGATCTTGTGCAAGACTGTTTTCCATTATTGTTCTTGGCTGCGCGCCGTTGCTGGCTTCGGCTTCTTGGCAGGTGAGTGAGTTGCACGAGGCATTGCAGGTTGAGTCGCGCAGCGACGCCGATAAGGCAAGGGATGCTGCGCGTAAGCCTGCTCAGATAATGAGCTTTCTTGGCGTTGAGCCAGGTATGACCGTGTTGGATTTGATGGGCGGTGGTGGTTACTACACTGAGGTTATATCGATTGCCGTTGGCCCGGAAGGTTCTGTTTATGCACAAAATCCACAATGGATGTTGGAATTTATGAACGGTATCGTCGATCGGTCGCTGTCTGAGCGACTGAACAATGACCGACTGCCCAACGTTGTGCGTGTTGATGGTGATTTGGCGTCGATCGCTTTGCCACCCGAGAGCGTGGATGCCGCGTTCAGTGCTTTGAATTTTCATGATGTCTATTACGATTACGGTTATGACGCCGCACTTGCGTTGTTGCAGCAGGTGTATGCCGCACTCAAGCCGGGTGCTGCTTTTGTGTTGATAGATCATGCCGGCAACAGCGGTCTTGATAACAATGCCCTGCATCGTATCCCCGAAGCTGACTTGCAGGCTGTTGTGATGGCGGCGGGCTTTAGTATTGAGGCAGAGTCAGAACTGCTGGCTCACCCTGAGGACGACCGCAGCCAAGTGGTTTTTGCCAAAGGCCTGCGCGGAAATACAGACCGGTTCGTGCTGCGGTTGCAAAAGTGAGTTTGTGGCACGGGCATCTGCCGGCAGCGATGCGATTTTGCCCCTAGTACCCGGGCGTGGGTTGCTGTTGGTCATTGTTTTAGCATGGCTTTTTATTGTTGAACCGTCCGATTAAACGCATCTCTTGTGGTTTCGACTCGTGTGTTCGATCCGTTGTTCGCGGTCCAATTGACAGGTAAAGATAGGCGGATGCCCTGTTAGGGAAATCCGGCGGCTATGCTTTAGCTGATATAATCTTTCTCAACCTACATAATTTATTTATTGTCTATCTGAAGTGATTGGCCCTTTGTCGCCGGCGCTTCTGGAGTAATTCATGGCTCGAATTGTTAAGGTCCTTGGAATAGGACTTTCCGCTCTTTTGCTTTTCGCCTGTGGCGGCAGTGAGAAACCAATACCGCCGTCGTCGAATATTGATGTCAGTGTGCGCACCAACCGTATTGCGCTCAGCTGGAATAGTGTTATTGCCGGTGAATACAATTTGTACCGCGATGCCGATGGGGCAGAAGGCCCCGGCGGCTTTGAGCTGTATCGTAATTTGCCCTCGTATGCGGAGAGAGTGAATATTGCCGCTTCAGTGCATTTATATGCTTGGGAAGATGAAAAGCAGTTTTATCTCGAAGGGTGCAACCTGAATGGCTGCACGAGAAGCGGCACCTTTACAATCTTTGAAGACTACAACCTTGACGCCACAGGCTACTTTAAGGCCTCGAATGCGGCTGTCGGCAAGGCCGATAATTTTGGCGCTTCAATTGGCATAGACGGCCTCGGTACGACGCTTGTTGTAGGCGCGCCGCTTGAGGATTCAAGCTCAACGGGCACCATACTTGGCGACGGCACGTTATCGGGGCAACCGATTGATGATCGCAAAGTCGATGGCTATGAGCCTGCGCCGGAATCGGGAGCTGTTTACATTTATGCCATCAATAGCTTTGGCCAGTGGGTGCAGTTTTATTATCTAAAGGCTCCGAGTCTCAGTACTTCAGCTGACGCGGTGGATCCTGCCGCTGCTGCCGTGGCCGCACAGAATGAAGGCGGTGCCGGCGACTGGTTCGGGCGCGCGGTGGCTATTAGTGCCAATGGCAATTATCTGGCCGTTGGTGCTCCACGTGAAGACGGCGGTTGCGCTGCAATTGATGAGGATCAATGCACAGATCCTATTACCGACAACTCTTCCGTTGATTCGGGCGCTGTATTCATCTATGAGAAGATCAACAGTCACTGTCTCTTATACACATCTGACGCTGC
>CAJXQV010000095.1 GCA_913058165.1 uncultured Chromatiales bacterium
TACACAGAGTAGATCGTCGGCAGCGTCAGATGTGTATAAGAGACAGGTATGGGATGAAGTAGTCGGCATGATGCTGACCATGACCTTTGTTGAACCGTCGATCATCTCCGCTGTATTGGGTTTCGGTTTGTTTCGCTTGATGGACATTGCTAAGCCTTGGCCGATTCTGGATATAGATCACAGATTGCGTGGGGGTTTCGGGATTATGCTCGATGACGTGCTAGCCGCTGTGTATGCGGGGTTGGCACTTGCAGGCATTCAATATCTGTTAGTGAACCTGTAAATGGCACCATAACAAAGGCGGTATTTTATGCCACAGGCGACAACCAGCAACTCATCCGGAGTACCTGAACGCATTGGTAAATACGACATTATCAATGAGATCGGTAAAGGCACTAGCGGAAATGTGTATCTCTCCCATGATCCTTATTACGGGCGTGATGTGGCGATTAAGGTTTATCACATCGATGCCACTGCGGATGGTCGTGCTGCGGAAATTGCCCGCAAGATGTTTTTCAACGAGGCGCATATCGTTGGAATGCTGCAGCACTCGAATATTCTGCCTATCTATGATGCCGGTGAGGAAGACGGCAAATACTACGTCGTGATGGAGCATGTGCAGGGAGCCCGAACCTTGGGAGCGTACTGTCGCCCCGACAACCTACTGCCCATTGAAGACGTGGTTAAACTTATTTTTAAGTGTGCCAAAGCACTGCATTACGCGCACAGTCGTGGCTTAATTCACCGCGACATTAAACCGAACAACGTTATGCTCACGCCGGACAACGACGTTCGCATTATTGATTTTGGTATCGCCATAAAAAAAGATTCTGATCTGCCGCAGATAATGGGCATTGCAGGCTCACCGAGTTACATGTCACCCGAGCAGGTGCAGTCGGCTGAGCTATCTCAGGCATCTGATCTCTATTCGCTCGGTGCAGTGTTGTATGAATTGCTCACTGGCTTCCGGCCGTTTCGCGGCGCGGACCTTAGCCAGCTGTTAAACCAGATTGTGTATGCGACACCTCCACCGGTACACACCCTGCGGACAGGTATTCCCGAAGAACTCGAAGAAGTGGTGGCAATTTCAATGCAGAAGGAGCCCAACAACCGTTACCAGAACGGTGCGGCGATGGCTGCTGCAATGACGCGGGTGTATCAAAAACTTCAGCAGGGCTCGAAGCTGCTCGATGCGCAGGAGCATTTCGATATTTTGCGCCGTCTAAATTTCTTCCACGATTTCTCGCAAGGTGAGATTCGTGAGTTGTTACGTGCCAGTGAATGGCGTGAGTACTCGCCTGACGAGGAGATCATTCGCGAGGGCGATCTTGATGATCGCTTCTACGTGGTTGTTTCGGGTAATTGCATTGTTGAGGCTGATGGCCGATCGATTGGCCGCTTGCAGGCAGGCAATTGTTTTGGTGAAAGCGGCTACGTGCAGAATGCCCGGCGCAGCGCCACGATTCGTTCCGCAGACCAGGCCACCTTGTTAACCGTGAGCGCAACATTGTTGGAGCAGGTGTCCACCGAGTGCCAATTACGCTTTACCAAGGTGTTTTTGCGGGAATTGATTGAGCGTTTGCAGGGGTAGGGCACCGCGCTGCGAACTGAGCCAAGCGGGAGTTAGTCGGGTGCTTCGCCGGCTGGCTCAAAGTCTTTGAGCTCACCATCCGTCAGAATTTTGACCTTTTGCTCAGCATCTTTGAGTGCTGTCTGGCATTCGCGGCTGAGTTTTACCCCTTTTTCAAAATACTTTAGCGATTGCTCAAGCGAGAGGTCGCCGTCTTCCAGCGTTTCGACAATGCTTTCAAGTTCTTGCAGCGATTTCTCAAGGTCAATCTTTTTAACCACGATAGGGTATCCGTTTGTTGCGACGACCTAGCCTTGCACAGCCGCAAGCTGTCGTCAATGTGCCCGGTTAGGGTGCGCATACGTTAAGTAGCCATCATATTGCATCGGACTTATTCTTCACAGGCTTTTAACGGAGCGTCGCTTTATATAGACTGCAAGCATCCACGGCGCTTAGGGTTAGGCGCCGATTTGTGCGTTAACTTTATGTTCCCCGCGATGCCTGTGTTCCGCAGGTGTTCTAACAGGAACTGCTTGTGCTCAAAAGAGCGTAGGGCGTGAAGCTTTGTGAGTAAGAACTACAGTGCCTCAGACATTGAGGTTTTGAGCGGGCTGGATCCGGTGAAACGGCGTCCGGGCATGTATACCGACACCCAGCGTCCCAATCATCTGGCTCATGAGGTCGTCGATAATAGCGTTGACGAAGCGCTTGCCGGTCATTGTAAAAAGATTGCGGTCACACTATTCGCAGACGGTTCGCTGGAAGTCGCGGATGACGGTCGTGGGATGCCGGTCGATATCCACCCGAAAGAAAAGATCCCTGGGGTTGAGCTGATCCTTACGCGATTGCATGCCGGTGGTAAGTTCTCCAATGAGAATTACCAATTTTCCGGTGGTTTGCACGGTGTGGGTGTGTCGGTGGTCAACGCGCTATCCAAGCATTTGGAAGTGTGGATTCGCCGCGATGGTCAAGAGCACAACATCAGTTTTCAGGGCGGTGTTAAGAAAGGCAAACTCGAAGTTGTGGGCAAGGTGGGTAAAGCCAATACGGGCACCACCATTCGCTTCTGGCCGGACTCAGGTTATTTTGATTCCGCCAAGTTTTCGGTATCACGTCTTAAGCATGTCTTAAAAGCAAAGGCGGTGCTGTGTCCGGGTTTGTTCGTTAGTTTCTATGATGAAAAAACCAAAGAGAAAGTCGATTGGCAGTATGAAGGTGGGCTTGAACAGTATTTGCGTGAGTCGCTGCAGGGTTTGACTTGTTTGCCCGAAGAGCCTTTTGGCGGCAGCTTTAGCACCGAGACTGAAGAAGTTGATTGGGCCTGCGTCTGGCTGACCGATGGCGGCACACCGCTTGCCGAGTCATACGTTAACCTAATCCCGACCGCGCAGGGTGGCACTCACGTCAATGGTTTTCGTGCGGGTCTCACCGAAGCGGTGCGTGAGTATTGTGATGCCCGAAGCCTGTTGCCTCGGGGTATTAAGTTGGCTCCCGAAGATGTTTGGGATGGTGTCGCTTTTGTTCTTTCGGGAAAAATGGAAGACCCGCAGTTTTCGGGTCAGACCAAAGAACGCCTCTCTTCACGGCAGTGCACAGCATTTATTGCCGGCGTTATAAAAGATGCGCTGGGCCTGTGGCTGAACCAGCACCCTGAAACCGCCGACCTTATTGGCGGTAAAGTCATTGCCGCTGCTCAAAAACGTCTTAAAGCCAGCAAGCAGGTTACCCGTAAGAAGATTGTCTCGGGGCCGGCGCTGCCCGGTAAATTGGCCGACTGTACTGCCAGTGATCCCGAGCGCTGCGAAATTTTTCTGGTGGAAGGTGACTCCGCGGGAGGCTCTGCTAAGCAGGCACGTAACCGTGAGTTTCAGGCAGTAATGCCATTGCGCGGAAAAATTCTAAACACGTGGGAAGTTGATCGTGGCGAACTATTAGCTTCGCAGGAAGTGCACAATATTAGTCTCGCCATCGGCATGGATCCGGGCGAAGAAGATACCTCCAAGCTCCGTTATCACAAGGTTTGTATTCTTGCCGATGCCGACTCCGATGGCCTGCATATAGCGACGCTGATCTGTGCGTTATTTGCCCGGCACTTTCCGCAATTGGTGCGTAAAGGTCATGTCTATGTCGCTATGCCGCCGCTGTATCGGATCGATGTGGGCAAGCAGGTGTTCTATGCGCTCGATGAAGATGAGCGTCGTGGTGTGATGGACAGGGTTGAAGCCGATAAACTCCGTGGCAATGTGAATGTTACGCGCTTTAAAGGTCTGGGTGAGATGAGTCCGGGGCAGTTGCGTGTCACCACTATGGCGCCCGAAACTCGTCGCCTGGTGCAACTCACGGTGAGTCCTGAAGACAATACCGAGCAGGCGCTGGATATGTTGCTGGCCAAGAAACGAGCTAAAGATCGGCGCGACTGGCTCGAGCGAAAAGGCAATCTTGCTGACGTTTAATACTTAATATTTCTGTGGATCGACTGGTCCGTAGGCTGTAACTATGACATCTCAAAATCAACTTGACTTCGAAGGTATCGAACAGGAATCGCTAGCCAGTTATACCGAACGGGCTTACCTGAATTATTCGATGTACGTGATTCTTGATCGCGCGCTACCTAATATTGCTGACGGCCTGAAACCGGTGCAACGGCGTATCGCCTATGCGATGAGTGAGCTAAGTCTTAAGTCCACGTCGAAGCCGAAGAAATCGGCACGTACTATTGGTGATGTGCTGGGTAAGTTTCATCCACATGGCGATTCGGCCTGTTACGAAGCTATGGTGCATATGGCGCAGCCGTTTTCTTATCGTTACCCGATTGTCGATGGTCACGGCAACTGGGGTTCTACCGACGATCCGAAGTCATTCGCAGCAATGCGTTACACCGAAGCCCGTTTAACCCCTTATGCCAATATTCTGCTAAGTGAGTTGGGGCAGGGCACCACCGATTGGGTGCCTAATTTTGACGGTACTATGACCGAGCCCTCGTTATTACCAGCACGTCTTCCAAATCTGTTGCTCAATGGCACTACTGGTATTGCTGTGGGCATGTCCACTGATGTGCCACCGCATAATCTCCGGGAAGTGGTGGGTGCATTACTGCACTTGTTGGAAGAGCCTAATGCAACGCTTGCCGCTTTGATGAAGCATGTTAAGGCTCCTGATTACCCAACGGGTGGCGAAATTATTACGCCAAAGAACGAGCTTGCCGAGATTTATAGAACTGGCAACGGTACTTTGCGTGTGCGTGCGACCTGGGAAAAAGACGGTACCGGTATTGTCATTAACGAGCTGCCGTTTCAGGTCTCCGGCAGTAAGTTATTGGAACAGATTGCCGCGCAGATGCGGGCCAAAAAGCTACCGATGGTGGAAGATCTGCGTGACGAGTCCGATCATGAAAACCCGATTCGTTTGGTTATTGTGCCGCGCTCGAATCGAGTCGATATGGATGCCTTGATGGGCCATCTGTTTGCAACCACCGACCTTGAAAAGACCATGCGCGTGAATATGAATGTCATTGGCCTTGATGGGCGTCCTACCGTGCGCGGTTTGCGCGAGATTATGGTCGAATGGCTGGAGTACCGCACAGCTACTGTCACCCGGCG
Organism: uncultured Chromatiales bacterium; assembly: GCA_913058165.1. GTDB lineage: Bacteria > Pseudomonadota > Gammaproteobacteria > Steroidobacterales > JABIQA01. Next base: position 5,170 of record CAJXQV010000095.1, read on the forward strand.
GTTGGAATACCGTCTGTCAAAGGTCGAGGAGCGGCTGCATATCCTTGACGGCTTGTTGGTAGCCTTTTTGAATATCGACAAAGTCATTAAAATTATTCGTCATGAAGATGAGCCCAAGCCCGTCTTAATGAAGACCTTCAAGATTACGGAAACACAGGCCGAATCGATCCTTAATCTGCGTTTGCGGAACCTGGCAAAGCTTGAGGAAATGAAGATTCGTGGCGAGCAGGACGAGCTCTGTCTCTTATACACATCTCCGAGCCCACGAGACAAGAGGCAATCTCG
>CAJXQV010000096.1 GCA_913058165.1 uncultured Chromatiales bacterium
CTCATTGCGGGCAATAAAGCCCTGGGTGAGGACGATGTCACCACCGCGAGAAAAATCAGCCTGCAAATCAATATCGGGGGCATAGGCACAGGTCGCGGACAGGTAACCCGCACGTTCAGTAACATTGGTTGATTCAGAGCTGGTCAGCACCTCACGGGCATCAACCCAAACCACGGGCAAGCCCTGCTGTTGCAAATAGGCAGCCCCCAGAACGGTGGTCATCAGTTCACCCATGGACATGACCTTCACCTGCATACGGTCGCTCACTTCGCGCACTAAGCGTACCCCACTGACCAGCTGATCAAGCTCTTCCAGATAGCCGCCCAGCAAGGCCCGGCTGTCGAGACCCAATGAATCACCAAGCCCCAGATAGCGCGCCTTCAACTCCGCCAGCAGCTCAGCATGCTCTCCACGAGTCGCCAAGCCGAGCAAAGCTTCCAGCTGATTGGATGTACCGCGAATGGCTGAATGCACAATGACCGGCTGCACACCTTCGGCAACACGCTGACGCACCAGGTCCGCAATAATGGCCCAGCTTTCAGCGGTGGCGACACTGGTGCCGCCAAACTTCATTACCACCCACGACACGGCAATCTCACTGTTCTGATTTTCTGCGTTCATAAGCCTTGTAAAGCCCTTGTTCTCAATATCTGTGCCACCCGATACTTAATCTGGTGGCAAAAAAAAGCCCGCGGATGTGCGGGCTTCGTTGTTTTTATCGAACTGCTTCAGTTCCCGCAAACATTGCCTCACACAAAGCCAGCAACCGGTTTATTGCCGGTGCCGCGAGTGTTGCGCATGTGCTTAGTGTTAAACATGATCGCAAGTAAACCCAATACACTGACACAGGTCAAGTACTGCCGCTAATTGCAGATCAGACCGGCTAGTCGCCGGTCACTGCTCCCTTGGAGGCCGAGCTGACCAGTTTCGCGTATTTGGTCAGCACACCGCGCGCAGCACCTGAGTCAGGGCACACCCACTTCGCCTTGCGCCGGTCAAGCTCAGCATCCAACACATGCAGGTCAATCTCGCGGGTCTTAGCGTTAATGGTGATGCGATCACCGTCTTCAACCAGCGCCAGCGGACCACCCAGGGCGGCCTCCGGGCTAACATGACCCACAACGAACCCATGGCTGCCACCTGAGAAGCGGCCATCGGTAATCAATGCAACCTTGTCTCCCAGGCCTTTACCCATAATCGCGGCAGTCGGGCTCAGCATTTCACGCATGCCAGGCCCGCCTTTCGGCCCTTCGTAACGAATAACCACAACGTCGCCGGCAACGATATTGCCATCCAAAATTGACTGCAAAGCATCTTCTTCTGAACCAAATACCTTGGCGGTACCTTCGAAGCTGGTTCCTTCCTTGCCGGTGATTTTGGCAACGGCACCCTCAGGAGCAAGATTCCCATACAGAACAACGAGATGTGAATCTTCTTTAATGGGGTTTCCAAAGTCACGAATAATGCCCTGACCCGCCGGATAGTCTTCTGCATCGGCAAGGTTTTCTGCCATGGTCTTACCACTAACGGTCAGACAATCGCCATGCAACATCCCCTTATCAAGCAGACGCTTCATCAGCGGACGAATACCGCCAATCGCAATTAACTCTGACATCGAGTAACGACCGCTGGGCTTAAGATCGGCCAGCAACGGGGTTTTTGCACCAATGCGAGTGAAGTCATCGATTTCGAGCTCAACGCCCGACTCGCGCGCCATTGCCAACAAATGCAATACAGCATTGGTTGAGCCGCCCAGGGCGATCACGACGGTAATCGCGTTCTCGAAAGCCTCGCGGGTAAGGATATCCGAGGGCCTGATGCCTTCGCGAACCATGTTCATTACGGCCTGACCAGCGCGGAAGCAATCCTCGCCCTTTTCATCCGACACAGCATTCTGTGCCGAGCTGTTCGGCAGACTCATGCCCAAAGCTTCAATGGCAGATGCCATGGTGTTGGCGGTGTACATTCCGCCGCAGGAGCCCGCACCGGGAATTGCGGTGCGCTCAACCTCGAGCAACTCCGCCTCACTGACCTTGCCGCCGGCAAGCCCACCAACAGCCTCAAACACAGACACAATGTCGCGACCCTTAGCGCCCGGCTTAATCGTGCCACCGTAGACAAATATCGAAGGACGATTCAGACGCGCGAGCGCCATTAAACAACCCGGCATATTTTTATCGCAACCACCAATTGCGACAATGCCATCGAAACCTTCAGCACCTGCAACCGTTTCAATAGAATCGGCAATAACCTCACGCGAAACGAGCGAGTAACGCATACCCGGAGTGCCCATCGAAATTCCATCAGACACTGTGATGGTGTTGAACTCAAGCGCTTTACCGCCCGCCTCATTGACACCTGCGGCGGCCTGATGCGCCAGCTTGTCGATATGCATGTTGCACGGAGTAACCATGCTCCACGTGGACGCAATACCGATCTGAGACTTATTAAAATCTTCTTCGGTAAAACCCACCGCACGCAACATGGCGCGACTCGGAGCCTGCTCAACACCGTCGACAACAATGCTTGAATAACGGCGTTCCTGAGATTCTTTGGTTTTGTCAGTCATAATTTCTAAATTCTAGGGCTGAAAACAGCGGCTATTGTACACGCAAGGAGCTCTGAGAGCGCCATTGTCAACAGGATTTTGCCGGCGATATTTCGCCCGCGAGAGCTTAAAACTACAACAGTTTATTTGGGTTCATAATGCCGTTGGGGTCGAAGGCCAGCTTCACTGAACGCATTAACTGCAAGCCCACCGGATCTGCAAGCCTCGCCAACTCTTCCCGCTTCAGCAAGCCGATGCCGTGCTCGGCACTGAAACTTCCGCCCAGGCTCACTGCAAGACTATGAATACGCTGGTTCATAACGTCCCACAGCGCCAGAAAATCTTTGGCCGGCATCGCTTCAGGCTGGCTCAGATTGAAATGGATATTGCCGTCGCCGACATGGCCGAACGGCACCGGACGAACGCCGGGTGCAATTGACTCCGCCACCGCCGATGCCTTCTCGATAAACAGAGGGATCTGCGATACAGGCACCGAGATATCGTGCTTAATACTTGCCCCCGCCAGCTTTTGCGCTTCGGAGATAGCGTGGCGAATACGCCAAAAGGCATCACGCTGCGCGCCAGACTGCGCCACCACCCCATCGCTCACCAAACCAAGGTCTAACTGCGCCTCCAGAAATGCCAGCAAGCCCTCATCGACCGACGATTGTGAGCGCTGGCTGGACAGGTCAAGCAGCACATACCAGCTGTACCCGCCATCGAATGGACTGCGACAGCTGTCGATGTGCTGCTGCACCATATCCATCGCAATATCAGGGAACGTTTCAAACGCCAGGATCTCATCACCCAACGCGGTCCGTGCCGCCGCAAAGAACTCAACCACCGCACTGATTGACTCCAGCGCGATGAGCCCAGTCGCCACACTCGCAGGCTTTGGAAACAATTTACAGGTAACCGCCGTAACCACACCCAAAGAACCTTCCGCACCGATAAACAGTTGCTTCAAGTCGTAGCCGGTATTGTCTTTGCGAACGCCCTTTAATTCGTCAAGCACGCGGCCATCCGGCAGCACCACTTCAAGCCCAAGCACCAGATCACGGGTATTGCCGTAACGAAGCACCGCCGTGCCGCCCGCATTGGTCGAAACATTGCCGCCGATCTGACAGCTGCCTTCAGAGGCCATACTCAGCGGAAACAGACAATCGGCATCGGCAGCTGCCTGCTGCAAGCGCTCGAGCACACAACCGGCCTCAACCGTAATGGTAAAATTAGCGGTATCAATTGCGCGGACATGGCGCATCCTTTCCAACGATAACAACACCTCATCCTGTTCACCGAGGCCGGGAATAGCTCCGCCAGCCAAACCTGTATTGCCTCCCTGAGGCACCACCGCCACCTTGTGTGCGTTGCAACAACGCAAGATGGCAGCAACTTCCGCGGTACTCACAGGGCGCAACAGCAATGGTGTGTGTCCAGTAAACAAACCGCGCCATTCCTCAAGATACGCACTTAAATCTACTGCGCTATCAAGCCAGCCGCCATCGCCGACAATGGACTTCAGTTCAGCAATAACTGATTCGGGAATCGTTTTTGTTAGCACAACAGACAACCTTTTATAACGCATGCGGCTCGGGCTTGGCGGCGCGACAGGTAACGGGACCATCGCAGCAACCGGTAATAGTTGGGTTTCTCCACCAGCAACCATACAATGTGAACAACATTTTGCACAATGTTCACTAAACACCCTAAGAGATTGCGTATTACGCCCTATGGATAAAGGCAGTACAAGTCACCTCAACACCCTCAAGATGAGCACCAATGGTGGCATTCTCGGGCTGGACCTGGAGGAACGCAGCAATCTGGTAGAACTGGATCGCCAGCTACACGCTCACTGGAGCCTGGGCAGAAACTTCATTCTGGGCTGGTGCCCTCACGATCAGGGCGTCTTGCTGCTGGTCGTACCCCACTACGCCGTCGCAAGCTATGCTCTGCCCGATGAGTCCGGAGCTTCAGACCCGGGTAGCCCCTCACAAACGTTCATCATGGATCTGCTGTCACGCCGACGCCAGATAGACCATCGTCGACTGGAGAATGCGGCAAAACTATTTCATGTTGACCCGACCTACATTCCTCTCAGGAAGCCGCTCAGCAACGGCCAGACTGACCTCGATATTATCGAACAACTGGTCCGCCGCTATAGCATCAACTACATACCGAATCGTGCGGTCGCACTCTTCGATATTGTCGGCTTTAGTCTGTTAACACCGTTTGAGCAAATGACTCAACTCAACAGCTTGTCGTACTCACTGAATTCTGCCCACCACAAAATGGTCGGCACCAATATTGATGTTAACTTTGCACGCTCGAGTACCGGCGATGGGTTTTACATCTGGAATCGTGATAATGGCATGCAGGCCAACAGCAACCTGTATCACTTAATGCATCTGGTCATGGCCGATAACGCTATTGCACGACGCAGGGCGAAAGGCCGCACCGTGCCGTTGCTCAGAACCTGCTTCCACGTTGGCGGTTGCTATGAGTTTCATCAGGCAGAAGGTCTCAATCCAACAATTCGTAGCGACATTGTCGGTGACGTAACCATTGAACTTGCGCGCATGATCGAACAGGCTTTACCCGGCCAAATTTTTGTCGGCGAATTTGAAACCCTCATGCTAGAAACAGGTTCAAGTGATGAGGTGCTGGTTGACTCCATTCGCTTCGTCGACATCGCACAAAAAGACTTAAGCGAACTTAGCGGATTAGAGCTGTCGGGCGAAGCCATCGATTCAATCAAGTGCTACCTCACAGGGCAGCAACAGGATAGCGGCCGATACTCGATCAGGAAACTCTCCATCACCGACAAACACGGCCTCACCCGCAACGTGTTTAACGCGAAGATCAATATCTGTCTCTTATACACATCTCCGAGCCCACGAGACA
>CAJXQV010000097.1 GCA_913058165.1 uncultured Chromatiales bacterium
ACGAGATTGCCTCTTGTCTCGTGGGCTCGGAGATGTGTATAAGAGACAGCAGGAAGTCCGAGCAGTTGATCGCGCACTGCGCCGCCGACAAGGTAAATGTTCATGGGGGAGATTGTAGCTCTAAACGTTGCTTGATGAATGCGCTGTCGATGAGATCGCAGTGAGTTTATGAGGAGCGTGTGCTTGGGATAGAAATTGGGGGGCCGACTGTATGCAGTCGGGCCCCCGGGGTAGGTGCCGCCGTTTAGCGTATTTGCAGCAAGATTGTGCGGTTATCACGAGCGATCCTCAGCATTAGCACCGACTGCCCTTTAGCCGCCGCAGTGAGGTCCTGAGTTGATGTAACGCGAATGCGGTTTACTGAAGTAATCACATCATTGGGACGCAGACCATTCATCGCAGCTTGGCTGTTTGGCTCGACGCTGTTGACCAGGACAGCGTCGCTGACGAATGAGTCGGCGTCGCCCTTGTAGTTGCTAAACTCAGCACCCTGCAAGCCGGGATGGATGTCGGCAGCATTAGCGATACTAATGCTGTCAATGCTGCCAAGCGTTGCTGTGAATGCTCGTTCTTTGCCGTCGCGAAGCACAGTGATTTTGACCTTATCACCGCTGCGTTTCAGACCAACTGAGTTGCGCAGTTCGGCAGCACCCTCAATTTTTTCGTTATCAATTTTGATGACGACATCGCCAACCTCTAGCCCTGCTTTTTCTGCTGCCGATTCGGGCACGATCTCCTGAATTAATGCGCCGTCGGTGTTCTTCATTCCATAGGCTTCAGCAGACTCTTTTGTGAAGTCAGAAATACTAACGCCTAAAAGACCCCTGCGAACCTCGCCGAATTCCACCAGTTGATCCATGACCGACCGGGCCATGTTGGCGGGAATGGCGAAACCAATACCAATGTTGCCGCCACTTCGGCTGAAAATGGCTGAGTTAATGCCGACCAGGTCGCCGTTCATGTCCACCAGAGCGCCACCCGAATTACCAGGGTTTATCGCCGCATCGGTTTGGATGAAGTCTTCATAGCCGCCCCGGTTGATTCCGGTGCGACCAAGTTGGCTGATAATGCCTGAGGTGACCGAATGGTTGAGACCGAAGGGGTTGCCGATGGCTAATACAAAGTCGCCCACTTTGGCTTTGTCCGAGTCAGCAAAGTTCATTTCGGTCAGGTTCTTCGGATCATCAACTTTAATAAGCGCGATATCGGTGCCGGGATCTGAGCCTATGACCTTGGCATCCAAGGTGCGACCGTCAGTGAGTGTGACGATGATTTCATCCGCGTTGTCGACTACGTGGTGATTCGTCAGGATGAACCCTTCCTTGGCATCGACAATTACCCCGGATCCCGCGCTGCGAACCTTTCGTTCGTTACCTTGGCCACCTTCGCTGCCCGGAGGTGCTCCGAAAAAGCGCTCGAAGAACGGGTCATCCATTAATGGGTTGCGCGGAGCAGTCACCGTTCCCTGAATTGCGATGCTGACCACCGCCGGAGCAGTTTTGTCGACCAGCGGTGCGAGTGTGGGCGCGCCCTGGCTCATGAGTTCGGGGACCACCGCCTGTGCTTGGGTGGCGATAAGTGCGGTAAGCAGACTGGCGAGAATAAGTAGGGGTTTGGGTGCTGGGACAGACGAAAGGATGTGTGATTTCATATTGATAGCTAATGCCTTCTGTTTCGGGTTCAGCGGATGGAGGTCCGAATGGAGCGTTTCAACAACCAGTATGGGTGTTCGTTCGGCTGATTTCATGCCTTATCCGGTTGACACGCCTGCGAGTGTTTAAGTTCCGATAGCCTTTCGGCAATGCGGCGTCGCGCTGCTTTGTGACCGTGATGCTGTGGCCGGCATCCGGCAGGTTTTCTAAGCTACTGATTCCAAAGGCTGTGGATAAGCTGTGGAAAAGCTCTGGATTAGCTGTTAGTGCTATAAACACAAGATGTTGTGGTTATGGTCAGTTGGTTTCAAACGATAATTTCGTAAAAAAAGTGCTGCTGAATTTCAGCTAAATTTCTGTAATTTGTTGAAAGTATAGGCTAAAGTGATATTTATCCACAGAGAAAAAAATCTTGACAGTCACCGGCTACCGGCATAATGTGGTTTGGCGCTGACACAATATCTAGTGTCTGTGCGTTGTTGAGAATTATGGCACGGATTTTTGCCGGGGGGCTGTTAAGGAAAACATTTGCAACATGCTGTTCCACTTGTTTTTTCTCCTTTTTTTGCTGCTCTACAACATAACAAATTATGTGGTCCTATGGCGAAAGTCAGGGATTATTAGCTGCCGGACAGGGGTTGTTTGTCCGGACGCCTGAACTGACCGGGGGAAGTTTTAAATGAGTCTTCAAGCATGAGTACCGCAGTGGAAAAATTAAAAGGCAGTAATCAGACAATTGGGTTCCAGGCGGCATCTGCCGATATCTGGGATATGAAATATCGCCTGAAGTCTAAACACGGTCAAATCATCGATGAAACGATGGATGACACCTATCGCCGGGTGGCTCGCGCCTTGGCAGATGTAGAGAAAGAAGAAGATCGCGATAAATGGTATGAATCGTTTCATTGGGCGCTGCGTTCCGGAGCGATTCCAGCCGGTCGGATTATTTCCAACGCCGGAGCGCAGGATCATAAGCCTGCTACTTCAACCATCAACTGCACCGTTTCTGGCACTGTCGTCGACTCAATGAACGATATTCTAGGCAAGGTACATGAAGCCGGCTTGACACTGAAAGCAGGTTGCGGAATTGGCTATGAATTTTCAACTCTTCGTCCGAAGGGTGCGTATGTATCGGGTGCCGGAGCATTAACGTCGGGCCCGCTGTCCTTTATGGATATCTACGACAAGATGTGTTTCACCGTGTCGTCGGCCGGTGGTCGTCGTGGTGCACAGATGGGTACCTTTGACGTGGGTCACCCCGACGTAATGGATTTTGTCAAAGCAAAACGCGAAGACGGACGTTTGCGTCAGTTCAATTTATCGTTGCTGATTACCGATGGCTTTATGCAGGCGGTGCGTGACAAAAAAGATTGGACCTTGGTGTTTCCGCTGGATAAGAAAATACTCGATAGCGAAGATATTGATCTTAACGACCCATCTCAGATCGTCTGGCGTGACTGGCCAACCACCAGTGGCTATGTCACCAACGAATCAGATCAGGTGGCGTGTAAGGTATACAAGACCATCCCTGCTGCGCGCTTGTGGGATCTCATCATGTCGTCAACCTACGATTTTGCTGAGCCTGGTTTTGTTCTGATCGATAAAGTTAATCAGATGAACAACAACTGGTTCGATGAGAATATTCGTGCTACCAACCCTTGCGGCGAACAGCCTCTGCCGCCGTATGGTTCGTGTTTGCTGGGCTCGGTGAATCTTACCCGTTTTGTTGAAGGCTCTTTCACCGATAAAGCGGTGTTTGATTGGGAAGGCTTCCGCGAAGTGGTTAGTATTTTTACCCGAATGCTCGATAATGTGGTCGAAATCAACGGTCTGCCGTTAGAAAATCAGCGTAAAGAGATTGTGCGTAAACGCCGTCATGGTATGGGCTTCCTCGGTCTTGGTTCGGCGATCACGATGTTGCAGATGAAGTATGGCAGCCCGCAATCGGTAGAGTTCACCGAGAAGGTTGCTCGTGAGTTGGCCGTTGCCGGTTGGCAAGCAGCGCTTGAATTGTCCCGCGAGAAGGGCCCTGCGCCGATCATGCTGGAAGAGTTCGATGTTACTGCCAAGATGTTGCGGCAGCGCCCAGAGATGGCCACCGACGGTTGGAAGTTGGGCGATAAAGTGCCTGGCAAGATTTTGCACGGTCGCTACAGTCGTTATATGCAGCGCCTGGCAGAGGTGGCACCGGCACTGGTCGAGGATCTGATCAATGAGGGCGCGCGCTTCACGCACCACAGTTCGATAGCGCCTACCGGCACTATTTCATTGTCATTGGCAAATAATGCGAGTAACGGCATTGAACCGAGCTTTGCCCACCATTATTTTCGTAACGTGATCCGAGAAGGCAAGAAGAGCAAAGAGAAAGTCGATGTCTTTTCGTATGAGCTTCTGGCTTATCGTCACTTAATTAATGCCAGTGCAATGCCGGTGACAGAAATAGAAAGTGAGCAGCTGCCGGAGTATTTCACCACTGCGGAAGACATTAGTCCTAAGGAACATGTTGATATTCAGGCTGCGGCGCAGTTATGGGTCGATTCATCGATTTCTAAGACAGCTAATGTGCCCACTGATTTTCCGTATGAAGAGTTCAAGGATATTTATCTGTATGCCTATGAGCAGGGGCTGAAAGGTTGCACGACCTTCCGCTTTAATCCTGAAGCATTCCAGGGTGTTTTAGTTAAGGAAAAAGACCTTAAGAATACAGAATACACATTCGTACTTGAGGATGGCAGCGAGGTCACCTTGAAGGGTGATGAAGAGGTTGAGTATGACGGTGAAATGCACACCGCCGCCAATCTGTTCGACGCACTTAAAGAAGGCTACTACGGCAAGTTTTAATTATTGCCAGCGCCCGTGGATTAAAGTTTTAAGGACTAAAAATGGCTATTAAGATTAATAAACCCATTGTTGAATATCGTTTAGGCGGTAGTGCAGCAGTTGAGGAAAAGAAAGCAAAGGATGCGGCAGCTACTGCATCGGCCCGTGAGAAAAGTGCCGATGGCAAAGTGGTGCGCATGCATGAGAAGCTCGAGCGGCCGAATATGCTCCGCGGCTCGACTTATAAGGTAAAGACTCCGGTTTCTGATCATGCGATGTACGTCACTATTAATGACGTCGTGTTGAACCCCGGTACGGAATATGAAACACAGCGCCCGTTCGAGATCTTTATCAACTCGAAAAACCTTGATCACTATCAGTGGATTGTGGCGCTTACCCGCATCATGTCTGCAGTGTTCCGTAAGGGCGGTGACGTAACCTTCCTGGTTGATGAACTGAAGGCGGTATTTGATCCCCGCGGTGGCTATTGGCAGCCAGGGGGCAAATTTATGCCTTCGATCATTGCTGAACTTGGCCACATTGTTGAAATTCATCTGCGCTATATAGGCATGCTGCCGGGTGAACAGCTGGACGAGCATCAGCGTAAGTTGGTCGAAGCAAAACGACGCGCCTTTGAGGAGTCGCAGAAGCAAACCGATGCGTTTGCGGATGATGTTCACAGCACTGCATCTGTTGGTGATGAGCCCTCATTTCCTGCGGGTTCGCAGATGTGCAGCAAGTGTTCGACTGTGGCTTTGGTGATGATGGATGGGTGTATGACGTGCCTATCCTGCGGCGATTCTAAATGCGGTTAGCCCGGTCTTTTTTGCGGTTAGCGGTATCGAATCACTGAGCTGAAATACCCATGTAAAGACTTGCGCTCCGGTTTCATCTCAGTACTTTGACTTGCCTGCCACAAAAAATCTCCTGCTGAGGCTTGGTTCTGTCTCTTATACACATCTGACGC
>CAJXQV010000098.1 GCA_913058165.1 uncultured Chromatiales bacterium
TGTCTCGTGGGCTCGGAGATGTGTATAAGAGACAGGCTTATATTGTAACTGCCGGTTCATTAAATGAGTCTCCTCTGCCCGTGTTTGATATGTCCGGAGTCAAGCGAAACTCAGCTAACACTCTGGTGCCGTTATTGCCTGCGGACCAATTGGCTGCAATCGTTTATACCTCCGGCACCACCGGTATCTCAAAGTCTATAGAGAAGACGGTGGGCAGCCTTTTCTCTGGTGCAAAGATCAACAGTGGTGTATTGCATGAGTCGTTATCATTAGGCCGTAATCCGGCAATTGTAGCGACCGCACCACCCTGGCATATGTATGGCCTCGAGTGGTCTTTGCTGGTGTCCTGCGTTTCTGATCTTGCGATATTTTCAGGTTCGACACTGTTCCCGGGTGATGTTATCGCGGCTCTAAAGCTTGTCGGAGAGGACAACTGCTTTGTATCGACACCGCACCATTTGCGGGCCCTGTATCGCTCGGGCATGGATATATCTCTGGTTCGACATCTGTTGTCAGCTACAGCACCATTAAATGATAGCTTGGCGATGGATTTACTTGATTCAATTCGTGGGGATTTGCTTGAGATTTATGGTTGTAGCGAAGCCGGGTCATTTGCCTGCCGTTCGTCAGTTGCTGCCGAATGGCAGCAGTATTTTAGATGTTTTGCTGAGTTCACTATGATTGAGGAAGATGGCGCAGCCATTTTGTCCGCGCCTCATCTTGCTCATACTGTGAAGCTTGCAGATGAATTATGTTTTTCTGAGAACGGCGGTTTTTCAATAGTGGGGCGTGATGCGGATCTGATTAAAGTGGCCGGGAAAAGGGCATCTCTGGCAGATTTAAATGCCACATTGCTGTCTCTGGATAGCGTTGTTGATGGTGTCGTTTTACCGCCCCAGACTGAAGGCGGCCGTTTGCTTATATTGGTGGTTCTCCAGGATGGAGATGCTGCCGCCGTTGAAAAAGCGTTGGCAGGCCTGATCGAGCAGAGCTTTTTGCCGCGCAGAGTCCGTCAGGTTGATGCATTGCCTCGCGACGAGACGGGTAAGCTAAAACAAGTGCGGCTGCAGGCCTTGTTGCAGGCTGAGGGTGTTCCTGTGAAATCAGGAAAAACACAGGATGAAGTTAGTGGACTGGCGTAAGCGACCTGAGGCCGGTTCCATGTGGGCTATTCGCTTCATGGAGCTTTTTTCGATTACTTTTGGCCGGGCAGCAGTATTTGTGTTGCTGTATCCGGTGGTGCTGTACTTTGCTCTGGTTCGTGCCGATGAGCGTCACGCATCACAGGATTTTCTGGCGCGTGTTTATCGACGCAAGCCAAAATGGCATGAAGTATTCGCCCAATTCATGACTTTCGCTCGCGTGACTACCGACCGGGTATTCATTATGTCGGGTCGCACCAGTAATATCCGGATACGTTACTTTGGCACGGAGCCATTGGTTGACCTTGTGCAGGATGCTCAGGGCGGGGTTTTTTTAGCGGCGCATTTTGGTTCGTTTGAGGCGGCGCGCATGGTCGCAGTTGAGCACCCTCAGGTACAAATGAGGATTGTGGTTGATGATAAAATCAACCCCAATTTTATGCGACGAATGGCCGAAATTGATCCGGAGTTTATCCGTTCAATCATTAGCCCCCATCAATCGCCGGCCTCGCTTGGTGTAGAGATCGCAGCAGCAATGCGTGAGTCACAGTGGGTAGGCTTTCTTGCCGACCGGGTGTTTGAGAGTGAACGTGTGATTGAAGTTGACTTCCTTGATGGTAAGGCTAGGTTGCCGGCTGGACCGTTTATGGTGGCAGCGGCTTTTAAGGCTCCCGTGATTGCGATCTTCCCGATCTTCGTTGATGGTGGTTATGACGTGCATTGCGAGGTTCTTACAACGGGTCTGAAGACATCCCGCAAGGATCGTCAACAAGACATACAGCTATTCGCGCAGCGTTATATGGATTGTCTGGAGAAATATGTAAAAAGGGCTCCCGACAACTGGTTTAATTTTTATGATTATTTTATATGAAAGCCTTATTGCATAGCTTGAACACAGCCAGCTTTGGAATGGGGCGTTTTTGTTGCTGTGTCTTTTTGACTCTTTCTGCGGCCTCCGCTTGTGCTGAATCGGTAGTTTTTGATCCGGAGCTTGTGAGGATTCTTTCCAGCCTGGATGTGCAACGTGATGAGCCACGGGCATACAGTGAATACCGGATGACAACCCGTTTACGTGAACCGCTGAAAATTACCGGAGACATTGTTTTTAGTAGTCAGGGCGAGTTGATAAAACGTGTCATCGAGCCATTTCAGGAAACGATTACAATCGGCAATAATTTAGTTCGAGTACAGCGGGTTAATAAAATGCGCGAGTTCTCGATGGCTAAAGATCAGGGGCTGTACGACTTTTTCCGTAGCTTGCGCGCCATGCTTGAAGGCGACATTGATACGCTTGATGAATTGTTTGTTGTAGCAATTGAGCGTGATGGAGATAACTGGACGTTGATCTGTAAGCCCAAAAATAAGTATTTACGCCGCTATGTGCTGGAGATGAATGTGTCCGGAACAGCCGATGAGATTACTGAAATTTTCATTGATCAAGGACGAAAACGTTGGCAGCGCTTGAGCTTTTCGGTAGTTGAGGCGCAACGGCCTTGAGACCCTGGCCGTGACCGATGCTCGCCCCCGCAATCTGCGTCTTTGGTTGTTGCTGTGGTTATTGTGTGCAGGATTGAGCGCACTTACGGTTATTACCCGTTTTAATAGTACGGTTGATCTCGCGTACTTTTTGCCGGCCGCTGAAACGCCCCAGGAATCGGTGTTGGTCGACCGTCTCGGTCAGGGGGCGGGGTCACAGCTTTGGTTTATTGTTTTGCCGGAAGGTTTTTCTACCCAGCCCTTTGATGCCAGCAATGAATTCAGGTTCCAACTGGAGAATTCGGGACTGTTTCGCAGCGTTTATAACGGCCGACAGACACTGTCGGTTGAGCAGTTGCCCGATGTTATTTTTGCCAACCGCTATTTGCTCGATGATATTGATCTTTCACAGACGGGGGTGAATGCTGCCATAAGCTCGCGTATGCCCGATCTTACATTTGCGCCAGACCCGGCGCTGGAAGATATAATTGCTGCAGATCCTTATTTGTCTTCGCTGGAAGTCCTAAGCAAGATTTCTGCCGATCAAAGTTCTGACACTATGACTTGGGTGACTCCGGGCGGGCGCGTTTATCTTGTGGCGGAGGCGCGTGCGCCGGCTTATGAGATCGGAGCGCAGCAGAAGATCGCAGCCTTGATTTCCAGTATTGCGAATGACCAGTTTGGTGCTGTTGCACAGACCTATGGTGTAGGTGCCTATGGCGTGGAGTTGCAGCGGACAATTCAGTCTGAGGCTCAGTTTCGCAGTCTGCTTGCGATACTGGCAATTATTCTGGTGTTGCTTGCGGTATACCGCAGTGTGCATGTTGTGTTGTTAAGCGCGTTGCCACTCGCGATGGGTGCGCTTGCCGCACTGGCTGCGGTAACCCTGTTGTTCGATCAGATTCACGGCATCACACTGGCTTTCGGTTTTACCTTGTTTGGCGTCGCGATAGATTTTCCATTGCATGTGTTTAGTCATGGCCGCAGTGGCCGTGCAGCACTGGCGCATATATGGCCGACTTTGCGTCTTGGGGCGGGCAGCACAGTACTTGCGTATCTCGCCGTGGCGGCTTCGGGTTCGGAGGGCTTAGCCCAGTTGGGGGTATTTTCGGCGGTTGGGGTGAGTGTTGCTTTGTTGGTCAGCATGACTCTATTACCGGCATTGCTCGGAGACGTTACTTCGGTTTCAGATGAGTCAGCTATTTCGGCGGAACCCGTCCGGTTACGCCACCATGTATGGTTATTGATATTGCTGCTTGGTGGTTCGGTATTGTTTCGTGGCGCCGATCATTTGTGGTCTGATGATTTATCCGCATTAACGCCACTGCCTGCTGAAACTATCGAACGCGATAGGGCGTTGCGTGCAGAGTTCGGCGCACCGGATATTCGCTATTTGTTGTTACTGCAGTCGCAGGATCTTGACTCATTGCTTAAAGAAACATTGAGGGTCACGGAGCTCCTTCGATTGCATCCGGAATTAGTAGGCTCGGTCCAGTCGGTGTCGGACCTATTGCCGCCTGCAGTGCTGCAGGAACAGCGGGCTGCAATGGCTGCGGTCTTTAAACCCGAGTTTGCCATTCAAGCTGCCCGTGAGTTCGGGTTGGTCGACGATGCTTTCGAAGCGTTTTCTACCAATGTGATGGGTTTACAACGGAGGCCTTTATTAGTGCCCGAGAGTTATGCGGGTACCGTCTTTGAGCAGAGCATTGCATCTGGTTTGTATGAGCGGGAAGGGGTGTGGTCTTCTGTTTTAATTCCGGGGCAGATTGCCGATGTGGCCGTTTTTTCTGAGCAGCTTGCTGATTATGCGCCCGAAGCTGTACTCATCGATTTAAAGCAGGCATCCGTATCGCTGGTGCAGCAATACCGGGCACGAATACTCATGATGCTTGCCATAGCCTTTGTTCTGATATGTGGCGTGCTGCTCGCCGCTCTTCGCCCTGGCCGCCGTTTGTTTTGGGTTACTGGCGGCTTACTGGCGACTGTCGCCGGAACACTTGCCGTTAACCTGCTCTTGTTCGATGCGATATCGCTGTTTAATCTTATGGCGGTTGTGCTGGTGGGGGGGCTCGGGCTGGACTACCTTTTGTTCCTGAGTCGTGTAGCGCTCCCGTCAGATAACAGTATCGCCGATAGTCGTCACGCGATACTGGCTTCGGTGCTGTCTACGGCTGCAGGTTTTGCTGTCCTGGCATCGTCAGCAGTGCCGATTCTTTCTGGCCTTGGTTTTACCGTGCTGACCGGGGTGTTGATAGCCTTCGGCGTAGCGCGACTGGGTTCACTCAACTAAGTCATGGCGGCTGTCACAGCGAGCCTCGACTCCTGATGCGTAAATGGGTACCAGAATTTATTGGCCAACGTAACTCCGTTGCATTTTGTGCGTCAGTTTTCATCGCAAATACTTCAAGTTGTGCCAGCACGGCAGCACTTGGGTTTCTGCGGCTTAGTGTGCGGGCAGATACGCTCTGGGCGACAGGCTGAGGATTGCTGCCAGCACACAATTCAAGTTCGAGTTCTACGCTGTCTTTGTGTGTGCAAGTCGCTTGCAGTAATAGTGCACTGGCGAAGCTTTCATCAATTCGGCAAATACCAGAGAGAGGTGCTTTGTTGGCGATATCGTAGTTAACCAACAAGACATCCCGTTGTTCGATAAGGCATTGGCTCGCCGCTTCTATAAGAGCTAAAGCCCAGCTTTCCATAAAGCCGCCGACATAATTGCACGGGGCATGATTACCGCTTCCTATTGCCCAGTAACCCGCAGGGCTGTCTCTTATACACATCTCCGAGCCCACGAGACAAGAGGCAATCTCGT
>CAJXQV010000099.1 GCA_913058165.1 uncultured Chromatiales bacterium
TCGGCAGCGTCAGATGTGTATAAGAGACAGGATTGAGGAGGTGCTGGGAGAGTTCGACACCGAAAATAACGCAATCAGCTTCAACTCAGATAATCTGAACGACTGGGACAGCGCTCTGCTTATCGCGCTCTGCACGATCCATCAGTACGCTAAACAATATCAGCTGTCGGTAAATCTCGACGGACTTCCCGATGGGGCGCGCGGTCTGCTGCATTTGGCACTGACAGTTGAAGAGCGCGAGGGAGCACGAAAATCTGTTCGACACGACTCCCTGGTAACCAGACTCGGTAATGCCACCCTCGACATATGGGGTAGCTGCGTTGAAATCACCGCGTTCATCGGCGAATTGGTTTTATCTTTCGGACGCCTTATTAGAGGCAAGGCAAACTACCGGAAATCAGATTTGGCACTCGTTATACAAGAGGCCGGCGCCGAGGCTCTGCCCATTGTCGGGCTCATCAGCTTTCTTATCGGCATGATCTTTGCCTTTGTTGGTATCTTTCAGCTAAAAGCGTTCGGGGCTGGTATATACACGGCCGATCTGGTCGCAGTAGCAATGGTTCGCGAGATGGCGCCGATTATGACTGCCATCATAATGGCCGGCCGCACCGGCGCAGCCTATGCGGCACAAATTGGTACGATGAAGGTCAATGAAGAAATCGATGCATTGACGACGCTGGGCATTAACCCCATCGACTTTCTCGCACTGCCCCGGGTCATTGCGTTAATCGTCATGATGCCCCTTCTCACCATGTACAGCAGCCTGATCGGCATTCTTGGCGGACTTGCCGTTGGCATGAGCATGCTCGATGTCAGCGCCATGCAATACCTGGTCGAAACAAAGTCGGCTCTTTCCCTAAGCACGCTGTTCGGTGGTCTGTTCAAAGCCATTGTTTACGGCAGCCTCATTGGTATTGCGGGCTGTCTTCAAGGTCTGAATTGCGGCAACAATGCCATGGCTGTCGGGCAGGCTACGACCAATGCTGTGGTGATGGGTATCGTCATGATTGTAGTCAGTGCAGCAGTGCTCACAGTCATCTACATCAATATCGGAATATGATGAACGAACAGCACTCAGCCAAACCACATATAAAAGTTAGCGATATGACAATGTCCTATGGCGACTTTGTCATCCAACAGAATCTGAACTTCACCGTTAACCATGGCGATATTTTTATCATTATGGGTGGCAGCGGGTGTGGCAAAAGCACGCTGCTTAAATGCCTTATTGGTTTAAAAGAACCCAGTGCAGGAGCCGTGAGCTTTGATGGCGAAGACTTCTGGAGCTCTGATGACGATGATCGACTGGCCATGAAGCGAAAGTTTGGCACTCTGTTTCAAAGTGGTGCATTGTGGAGTTCGATGACTCTTGCAGAGAATATAGCCCTGCCACTGAGCCTATACACAAAACTCGGCGAAAAAGACATCGCGGAACTCTGCTCATACAAATTATCGCTGGTCGGCCTGGCTGGTTTTGATGACTATTATCCGAGCGAAATCTCCGGCGGCATGAACAAGCGGGCTGGCCTGGCCCGCGCAATGGCTCTGGACCCGGAAATACTATTTTTCGATGAACCATCGGCGGGCCTCGACCCGATCAGCGCAAAGCTACTGGATGACTTGATTCTGGAGCTCCGTGACAGCTTGAAAACCACTATTGTTATAGTCACCCATGAATTGGCCAGCATGTTCAGTATCGGCGATAACTCGGTCTTCCTGGACGCAGCAACCCACACTCAACTTACCACTGGCAACCCGGTAGAACTGCGGGATACCTCACCGATACCGGATGTGAGAAACTTCCTGCTACGGGGCGAGCCGAACGAACTGCCCGATAAGGGTAAGTCCAAATGACAATAGCGTTGCAACATCACAGACTCAGAGGAAACGAATCCACATGAGCAAGAAAGCGAAACCCGCATTAATTGGCGGCTTTGTCCTTGGCGCCATTATTCTGCTGGCTGTTTCAGTCATGTTATTTGGTGGCGGTCAGCTGTTTAAGAGCAAATCAACCTTCGTTAGCTACTTTAATAACTCGGCCAAGGGTCTGCGAGTCGGCTCTACTGTCATGTTTCGCGGTGTCAACATAGGCTATGTTACGGATATCAGCCTATTCGCATCAGCCGACAATCTGCAAACACTCATATCGGTCACTTACCAAATCGATCCCAAAAAGTTTCGCTTCAAAAAAGGCTCAGGGGTGGTTGGAATGTACACCAAAGAAGATGGGGGTATTGCGATAGATGATTGGATTCGAAACGGTCTGCGCGCGCAACTAGACTCCGAGAGTTTTGTCACCGGACAACTCAGTGTCGAACTAGACTTCAAGCCCAACACCAAAGCTGTATTTTACAATGAGACCATCCCGTACCCGGAAATCCCCAGCGTAACCTCGGGCATTACGCAAGCCATCGAAGATGCAGAAATGTTCTTCTCTGAACTAAAGCGTGATGTCGACATTAAAGCTCTAAGTGAGAAACTAACCAGCATTCTTAGCGGCGTCGATGCACTCGCCAACTCGCAGGAGCTGCGGAGTGCGATTTCAGGCATTAACACTATAGTGAATAGCGAGGGCATGCAGGCATTACCTCAGGATTTGAACGACACAACCAGAGACCTGAACAAGGCTATTAATAGTGCCCAAACATTGATTCAGAATCTGGACGATAGCTTAGTCCCCGCTGCCAAGGGCCTGGCCGATACGCTCGACCAGGCAGAGCAGTTTCTGGCTGCGGCTAAAAGTCAGGTGGATGGTCAGTCGGTATTGTCAGTGCAGCTATCTGAAGCGCTCACCGAAGTCTCGGGCGCTGCACGATCAATCAGAGTCTTGGCTGATTATCTTGAACAGCATCCCGAAGCCCTGCTTTTCGGCAAAAAAAAATAGGTAAACCTCAATGACTGGAAAAATATTTCAGACCTGCGGAAAATCACTTGCACTCATCATCGGGCTCGCACTTCTTACAGCCTGTGGATCATCTCCGCCTACTCGCTACTATCAATTGGAAGAACGCGTCAGCCAAACTGATGGTGCACCATCCAGCACACTAAGTGTGCGGGTAGGCCCGCTGTATATTGCACGCTATCTACAACAGCCCAACATAGTCACCCAGAAAGATAATTATCAGGTAGAGGTTGCTGAATTCGATCGCTGGGTGGAGCCACTAGATCAAAGTATTAGTCGGATCCTCACCACAAACCTAAGTGACACCCTTAGCAGCAATTGGGTGCATGAATTCGGGGTTGGCAATGATGCGATTGAACTGTTTGATTATCAGGTGCTCGCCACAATCACGCGCTTCGATGTAGATGCAAACAACATTGCCACACTCCAGACACAGTGGAATCTTGTTACTCCTCGGCCTAGCGTGACCTTGCTGGCAAAGCGCACAGTACTTACCCGACAGGCTGCGTCAAGCAGCTATTCTTCACAAGCAGCGGCGCTGAGCGATCTTATTTCCGAGTTAGCAAAAGAAATAGCTGGCGATATTCTTATTCAACAGAAAGCTGCTGCCGCAGCCGCAGCCAGCCTGCAACAGGAAGACTAGAGCGACGACTGGGAATTTAGCTCGAGCGTGTCGGCAACCGATGCTTCAATCCAGCGGATAAAATTATCGTGCTGAACAATGCCTTTCGCGTTAAATGTGTAATTAAGGCCGCGCAAGTCACGCCTTAACTCCGCCTGCACAGCTCGTGCACTCAGCAGGTTGGTAATAACTAAAACCTTATAGCCATCGGCCTCTGCCTGCTCAATCAGCTTGCGCATTGCCGCAACATTCGCTGCACGAACTTCTTTCGGAGAATCGTCCTGAAGTGAGACGATGCCTACCGCTGCAAAACCAACCGATTCCTGCACCTGCCCAACAAGGTTGCTCAGCATTCCCAGCACAATCTCGTTGTCAGCGGCAGATTCAGGACCGTGTGCCACCAACAGTAAAAACTCATTATCAGGTGTCGTACTAATTTCACGCGCATAGTCGGCCAGCGTTGCTGCTATTAACGGGGCATCTGCGGGAGGGCTGGTCAGGAAAATCTCAACCTTGCTCTCCACACGGGGCACAGCCATATACGCGGGCTCATCATTCAAACCGAAAATATATTCCCACTGGCGCATCAGGCTGTTGTAACGGTTGCTAACCACAGGGACCACCACAATCCGTTTCGCGCCAGCTGCTTCGAGGTCATTAATTGCCAACTGGATGTGCTCGGACATCATCATGCTCATACCCATAGCAAGCGCGGTCGGATCCTGGTCGGCTAAAGGCGCGAGACGTTGGCGGAAAATATCGTCGCCGGCGGCACGAAACCCGTGCGCAAGAATGAGCACACCGGTATCTCCACGCAACTGCAGATCGCTGATGTACCACTCATAATTGGAACCCATACGATCCATCACCTGCTGGATCATGGCGGTATCGGCACCGGCAAACTGGTCGATCCGGCCCCGCAGCTCATCGGCAGCCGCATCGGTAACCTGGTGACCTTGACCATAAAGACGCCGGCCCTGCTCATCCATCTCAGCACCACCCATTGCATGTCCGGCATGAGGGTTGGGCGCCTCTTCAGCGACCGCAAAGCCACACGCCAATGCGATCGAAACAAAAACCAACTGGCAGCGCATCATTTTTACAATTCGCATCATCAACACCCTTGTTTAACCTGACACTGAGCATAGCAGCTTGCACCGGTATGGCAACGCAGAATCGAACCGCATCAACCTTGCTCTGATCTGAGATATACGGCAGGATACGGCGACACTTCTCCCCCTGCGGCGTGACTGGCACTACTGACTTTGGGAGCAATATGGCATGTTAAAACCCATTAACCAATTCATTATCCGCTGCTCATGTTCTGCGTGGAAGTTTGCGCTGTTGTTTGCTGGCTTCTTTGGCAGTCTTCAGGCTTTGCTCTTTCTTGGAGAAAAGTTCAAACCCTACGCCAATGGTGCTAAGCCATTCGACCTGCAGAATTCGCTAAACAGCGACAAGATCTTCGCGCAGCTCGCAGACTACAGTGATCAGGCGTTCAGCCTGTATTACATATTTACCAGTATCGATTACTTTTTCCCATTGTTTGCGGGACTGTTTCTGGCGGCAATCTGGGCCTATGTTCTACGCAACAATCTGCCCCGCTGGTATGAATATGCACTGCAGCGACATCTGTTTGTAGTGTTACTGATTCCTGCTCTGTTCGATTGGCTAGAAAACATCACATTACTTATGACGATAGCGGCATTCCCAGTTGAGTTGGGCAGTGTCGCGGATGCGGCAGTAATCATGAAACAGGCAAAACTCGCAGCCACCGTGGTAGCGCAGGGAACCACCGGTGTGATTATTATTACAGGTGCTGCAATGACTATTAAGCGCAAACTAACGGGCTGACTCTGTCTCTTATACACATCTGACGCTGCCGACGATCTACTCTGTGTAGA
>CAJXQV010000100.1 GCA_913058165.1 uncultured Chromatiales bacterium
TCTACACAGAGTAGATCGTCGGCAGCGTCAGATGTGTATAAGAGACAGTGCTGGTAATTGTGTAAGCCAGATTCAAGCGTGAGAACTCATACTGATTCGGTTCGGAAGGTAAATCGAGACTTTTAATTACCCAGTCATATAACGGACGATGATCTTCAAACTCGAGCGTACACAAGGAATGCGTTATGGATTCAAGCGCATCGGTAGTGGCATGGGCAAAATCATACATCGGATAAATGCACCAGCTATCGCCTGTGCGTTGATGAGTAATTTTGCGAATTCGGTATATAGCCGGATCGCGTAAATTGATATTGGGTGATGCCATATCAATTTTGGCCCGCAGTATATGTTCGCCGTCAGCAAAATCCCCAGCTTTCATACGCGCAAACAGGTCCAGGTTCTCTGCAACACTTCGCTCACGATACGGGCTTGATTTGCCAGGCTCGGTGAGAGTACCTCGCAGCTCACGAATTTCTTCAGCACTCAGGCTATCGACATAAGCCTTGCCATGTTTAATCAGGGTAATGGCGCAATCGTAGAATTTTTCAAAGTAATCCGATGCATGCGTCAGTCGACTCTCCGAGTCAAAACCCAGCCAGCGGATATCTTTAATAATGGAATCCACGAATTTCTGATCTTCTTTAACAGGGTTCGTGTCATCGAAGCGCAGAATACATGAGCCGTTATACTCGGCAGCAATGCCGAAGTTAAGGCACATAGACTTGGCATGCCCGATATGCAAATAACCATTCGGCTCAGGCGGAAAGCGAGTAATAATGCCGTCAGAGCACTTACCCGATTCCAGATCAGCATCGATAATCTGACGAATAAAGTCCTTTCCAGCTGATGTAGTTTCTTCTTTCATTGCGTGTGTATCCGGCGCTGTTTTGCGGGCGCGATTATAACAGTCAGTCGGCAGTCTTGCCGGACTGCATTTGAGTCAGCAGCACGCCACTAATGATGAGAGCCAAAGCGGCAAAGCTCGCTAAGCTCACCTGTTCATTCAGCACCACTATACCCAAAGACACGGCCCACATCGGAACCAGATAATTGAACAGTGATGTAAATCGCGCTCCGGCACGGGCAACGAGCCAAAAATAAAGTATCGAAGTTAACGCGGTACCTATTATGCCAAGCAATAGCACAGCCAGCAGGGCAGCCATAGGCGCGCTCATGAGCTGTGGCACGGCCGGCAACGTTATCGGAAGCATCAGCGCTGCTGCTATCCACATAACGATTACTGATGCCATCAGAGGCTTCACGGCCGGCATTCGCGCCGTCAATACAGTGGCAAGGGCGTAGCAAAAGGCGCCGCCAAGGATCGCCAGTTGCGATAGTAGCTGAGTGAGATCACCGCCCAACGCCGATAAAGACTCCGGGCCCATGAGCATTACCACGCCAGCAAACCCGACAGCGAAACCCAGCATTTGTGATGGCTTCAATCGGCCTTCCGGTAAAAAGATATGCCCCAGCGCCAAGACGCAGAGCGGTGTCACCGCCACCAAAATACCCGCCAAGCCCGACTCAACCTGCTGCTGCCCCCAGGCAATCAGGGTAAACGGCAGGCAATTGCCGATAACAGCTATCGCGGTCAGGTATGCCCAACTTCGCCGACTGCGGGGAAGGCTGTCTCGGGTAAATAGCAGGAACGCGCCCAGCACTGCTGCAGCGAGGGAGATGCGGATTGCAGCCAGTTGCGATGGCGCAAACCCCAATAATGCGAACTCAACTAACAGATAGGAAGAGCCCCACATCACTGTGAGAGCGGCCAATACCAGCCACCAGGATGATTTCGCGGTCATCGCAATGCAGTTATAGCCCGAGAGCGCCCGGGTTCATCAAGCCATTAGGGTCCAACATCTGCTTCAGGTCTTTCACCAAAGTAGCCGTGGCGGGCTTACGGGTCTGCAAGTATGGGTAATCCTTACCAATCTGCATATGGATTGCTCCATTCTGAGTACAAAGTTCCTGAATTCGCCCCTTCAGTTCTTTTACCAATGCACGGCCTTCCGGGTTATCAGGATGCACAGGCATATCGCCAAGAAATTCTGCCGGATACTCACGCTCATGATAAACACTGCGCGCGTCTTCCCACAAAAACGTAGGCTCGTAAATGAACGCGTTGGTACTGTAGGCCATAAGCATGCGGGTAAGTTGCACCCGATGTTTTTGCATGCGGTCCCGATATTCATCCTTCAGTGCTTCAAACTCACGATGATGCTTTATGACTTTGGAGAATGGGAACACACCATGGGTAGGCTTCCACAACTCGCCATTAGGGCCAAGAATCGGCAACAACGGCATAAAGGGTTCGGCATTGAAATAGGTAGGAATAGAGTTTGCCACCTCAGCCCCGTAACGCAGGCCAATGGCACGCACTGCGGCAAGCTTCGCTTTTGCTTCAGCATCGCTCACACCTTCGCAACTGAAATGCGCTGAGTAATTCGCCTTCTTCAAAAAGTTACGACCGGCCAGACCCATACGGGCGACCTGCACTGCGCCGTCCAGTGGGTTTTTAGCCGATAGGAAGACCGACTTTACTGCCTCAAACGGATTGGCCGATTCCATACGGGTGAGTGCTGTTTTCTGCTGACGTGGGTCCAGGCCAAAGCTATTCGCCACCACCCCTAAACGCGCAATTTCAATCATCGCATTCAATGCGCTCTCACCATCAGGAAAACCAAATGAGGCCGCAGCAAAACCGAGTGGTCGATTGATAAGCCGCAGGCTCATACGTGCTTTCACACCCAATGCGCCTGCCTCGCCAACGAAAAGGCCGGTAAGATCAGGACCGTAGTAGCGATAAAAAGCATTGGCATTGACACCGCCGCCAGAACCGGTCGACAACAGTTCGCCACTGGCAAGGACAATATCCATGCCGGTCAGGGTTTCCGCAGAAATACCGTAAGTACCCGAACCGTAGTTCACTGCGTAATGCGACATCGATCCGGCCACCGTAGCAGCCAAACCAGAAAATGGGCCCCACATGGGCGTACGCAAACCCTGCTTCTTCAGTGCAGTGCTCATCTCTTCCCAGGTAACACCAGCATCAACAGTAACGAACATGTCATCGGCATTAATTTCGATTCGCTTCATGCGGGAAGTATCAATACTGACCGTTCCTTCCTTCACAGGAAGATAACCATCGGTGTATGAAGCACCACCGCCGCGAACCACCATAGGAGCCAGATTTTGTGCGCAGAGCTTTACCAGTTCCTGCAACTGATCAACATCCGCAGGTCGCGCCACTACCGCCGCAAGAACCTTCGCTTCACGATACACGTCAGTGGAATAAAAGCGCCTCGAGGTTTCATCAGACAACACGTTCTCTGCGCCCAGCAAAGTCTCCAGCTGTTCTAAAAAATTGGGGGCCATAGTGCTGGATGGTGTCTCATTCATAGTTCTTTCTCTAGTAGATTTATCGGGTCGGCGCGCCACAAGGCACTTGCAAAGACGACTCTCTGACCTTGAGACAGTCGTATCAGCGAGGGAAAACTTACTCAGGCTATTGTAACGCCAGCAAAGGGTTCATTATATAAGGCAACCCGGCCCGATGCTCGGGGCTAACGCCTGTCAGCAACCAGCGCCATATTACTCAGTATGGACCGCGTAATTACACTTTGATTGGCTAGTGTCCAATGACTGGAAGAAACAGCCCCGCTAAAGGCCTGCAGCAGGGGCTAATATAAAAATCTAAGGGTTATTTAGCTTTTCGAGGGTGCTGCGCGCTTCCTCTATGCCGGTGAAATCACTGGTTGCTTTGCTCACCGCAATATTCAACTCTTCCTGGGCACCGGCCTTGTTGTCCAACGCGAGATAAGCCATGCCCAAGTGATAGCGCAGCACTGGCACCTGTCCAGCTGCGGCAACTGCCTGCTCTAGGTAAGAAACCGCCTCTTTATAGTTACCAAGACGGTAGTTCAACCAACCGACAGTATCTAGGAATGCAGGGTTTCCTGTTTCAGCCAATTTTTGCTCTTCAACCAGCTTCATCGCCCGCTTAAGACTTATCGGTTCCTGACGAAAGTCTGCAATCAATGCAGCAAAATTATTGACCACTGCAGGCATCTCGGGGTTCTCTGCCAATAAGGCCTCATACATCTCGATGGCATCATCGATGCGACCTTCGCGCTCATAAGCGGTCCCCAACAGCAATCCAAGCTGCTGATTACCTGGAATGGCCTGCATGCCCTCTTCGAAAATTTCAATCTGCTTACCAATATCCCCGGCCTGCATGCTCGCAAGACCGGTATACGCCGGCAGCCAGGCTTCATTCTTCTCAAGCGCAGCCTTCAACGTCTGTTCCGCACCCTGAGTGTCTCCCAAGCCCGTCTGAACCTGACTTAACAAGGCGCTGGCGTGCAACTGGTCGGGGTACTTCTTCACGTGAGCCTTTAAATAACGCACTGTCGCGGCCTGACCTTGAGTGTCGATAAGACCTGCAACATAGCCCTGCAGCGCCTCTGGCGAATCGGGAGCCTGTTCAAGCGCCTTAATGAAGTACTCCATTGCGGGCTTCGATTTGCCTTGAATCTGCAGCACGCTGCCCAGCAAATAATCAGCCAGCGCACTCTCATCGGTGACCGCCAGTAATCGCCTTGCTTCAGTTTCTGCGGTAACGTATTCCTCATCGTTAACCAACAGGCCGATTAGCATCTGCGATGCACGCGCATCACTCGGTGCAATCACCAAACGACTGCGGAGCAAAGATTCGGCTGCGGCATATTGCTTATCGGCAAACAAGATCTGCGCAAGTTCCATAGTGGCAACACGGTTATCAGGATTGATTTCTAATACCCGACGGTACGCATCCTTAGCCAGCACCTTATCGCCTGCCTGCAAATGCGTTCTTGCCAATAAATAGTGCGCACGCTCCTGCGCAGGCTCTTTGCGCAAGACGTTGCGAAAATCATTGATAGCATTACGGTGCTCACCATCGACCAGAGCCAGTCCACCATGCATCATTAGCGCTTCAATGTTGGCTGAATCAACAGCCAGAATCTCATCGATGTACTCACGCCCCTCATCGACATTGCCGTCGCTGATCAACATACGAGCCAACTGATTGCGAGCCGTCAAACCGATATCATCGTTCTCTGCTGCTGCAGCGATGCTCTGGTAGGTTTGCTTTGCCATGTCGGGTCTCTCAGTAGCCTCATACAGGCGACCCAATGCCAACTGGAGTTCATAATTATCAGGAACTTCGTTTACGAACTGCAGCAACGTCTGCTCCGCAACTTCCGGACCACGAACGTTGGCTAAAAATTGCACCAATGCCAATCGTGTAGATGCGTTATCAGGATCTGCATCAACAATGTCGCGACATTGTTGATGCAGATCCTGATAA
>CAJXQV010000101.1 GCA_913058165.1 uncultured Chromatiales bacterium
ACGAGATTGCCTCTTGTCTCGTGGGCTCGGAGATGTGTATAAGAGACAGATTGGTGGCAGTATGGTGCCGAGGTTTTTCATGCCGCCCTGGCTGCGTGAGCTGGGTTGGTTTACACCGAACACTTGGGTGCTTGAGGCCTATTCATCGGTGTTTTGGCGAAACCAGGGCCTTGAGAGTTTGTTGTTGCCCTGTGGGCTATTACTCTCACTTACCGTTGTCTCGTTGCTTGGCGCTCAATGGTTTGCCGCCTATAGAGCTAGGCTATAGCGCTGTGCTCGGTTTATAATTATTATTCTGATAACCCCTTAAGGGTCACTGTTTCACAACTATTTCATGTCTCATTTATTCACTAATATCGGCGTCATGCTGCTCTGCTTTTTTGCTATGGAGGCAGTGGCTTTTTTGAGTCACAAATACGTCATGCACGGTTTTTTATGGTGCTGGCATGAGTCGCATCATACTGCGCGGGAAAGTTGGTTTGAACAGAATGATCTATTCGCATTCATGTTCGCTGTACCATCGATTGCCGCTATCTGGTTCGGTACTAACGGACAACCATTGTTGCTCTGGGCTGGCATTGGCATCGCTTTATACGGCCTTGTGTATTTCATATTCCATGATGTGATTGTTCACCGGCGCATTCGCACCGGCTACATTCCCAAAAGCTCGTACATGCGACGTATCGTCGAGGCACATTGGGTGCATCATTCAACCAAGGGTAAAGAGGGTGCGGTGTCATTCGGGTTTATTTACTCAAAGCCGGTGGCTGAGTTGGTGGAAGAGCGTGATGCACTGGCGAAGTCGCGGAAGGACCAAACGCTAAAGCCTCACGGTGTTTCCTGACTTAGGGGTTTAATGGACGGCTGGTGGTGCTGTCCAGAGATCACTGTCGCGTGGTTCGGGCTGTGTCTTATTATCGAACCACGATGCCTTTACGGCATCAATCATACCTTCGGCAATACCCAGCAGTTTGCGGCGCTTGCGCACGACAACGCGCTCACTGAGTGCACTTACCCCGCGTTCGCGCACTTTATCACCAATTGCTTTGTATACACCTCGGGCCGAGGCCACAGCCCATGCTGAGCGGAAACCAAGCGCGCGTAAGCCCTGATCGGCTGATGCGTAGTAACGATCGGCCTCGTTGAGCAAGCGTTCAACCACCTGCATCAGTGCTGCAGAATATTCCTCACTGGAGAGCTCTTGCGGAGGAATACCAGCGGATGCCAGCCAATCTTCAGGCAGATACACCCGGCCGATGAGTGCATCTTCACGCACATCACGCGAGATATTCGTGAGTTGGAAGGCAATTCCCAGATCGGTTGCACGCTGCAAAGCGGCTTCATCACGGGCACCCATCACATAGGCCATCATCAAGCCGACAACACCAGCAACGTAGTAGCAATACTGCAGGGTTTCATCAAAGCTTTTGTATCGATGCTCTGCTGCATCCATAGCAAATCCTTCCAGCAGCTCTAACGGGTATCGGCCAGGGATCTCATTAGCTTTTAGAACATAGCGCAGGCCTTCGAATATAGGGTCATCTGAAGGTTTATCGTCAATTGCAGCCTGAGTCTTTTCTTTAAGTTCATCGAGAACTCGCCGGGTTACTTCTGCTTCTTGGGGTTGGCTGTTGAAGCCCAGCTCCTGATTATCAATCACGTCGTCACAATGCCGGCACCAGGCATAAAGCATATAGGCGTTGTCGCGTGTCTCTTCATTAAACAGTTTTGCAGCGGTAGCAAAGCTCTTGGAGCCGCTCTTAATGATCAGCCTGCTGGTGTCGACCAATGCTGCATGTTTTGAATCTTTCAAGTCTTACTCCAGTCTTCTTCCATTAATCCGGCAGTTGCCTGTGCTGAGTTAATGACCCCTGGGATACCTGCTCCCGGATGTGTGCCTGCACCAACAAAATAAAGGCCCTTGATTGCCTTATCTCTATTATGAACTCTAAACCAAGCGCTTTGAAGCAAAGTGGGTTGTAGTGAAAAGGCAGAGCCGAGATGGGCATTTAAAGAGGTTTCAAAGTCCGGCGGCGTAAAGATTCGCGAACTGACTATTCTTTTGCGAAGGCCCGGCATTACCCGGTCTTCTAGGCTTTGCAGAATACGATCACGCAGCAGCGGGCCGGCGGTTTCCCAGTCGACTTTACCTTTGCCTAGGTGGGGGACTGGCGCCAGCACATAGTGCGTGGAGTGCCCCGGTGGTGCCAGGCTGTCATCTGATACTGATGGTGAATGCAGGTACAGTGAGAAATCGTCGGCGAGTTCACCGCGATCAAAAATATCTTTAAGCAGTTCTTTGTAGCGTGGGCCGAACAGAATTGAGTGATGGGCCAGGTTTTCGTATTCGCCTTCAATACCAAAGTAAACCAAAAATAGCGACATAGAATGATCGTTGCGCTCGAGTTTTTTAGCGGCTGGTTTAGCCGGAGCAGTTTCCCTCAGCAAATGTTTGTAGGTGTACACGACATCGGCATTGCTGCCGACAAAATGGCTGGCAATGAACTCGCCACTTTGTAACTTGACGCCGGTGACGCAATTATTCTCAGTAATAATTTCATCCACAGCAGCATTCAGGCGAATGCTGCCGCCCAGGTCTTCAAACAGTTTTACCAGTGCCGCAACAAGTGCGCCCGTCCCACCGCGGGGAAAGTGCACCCCGAATTTTAGTTCGAGAGTGTGAATGAGTGTGTAGATGGATGAGGTCGTGAAAGGGTTTCCGCCAACCAGCAACGTGTGATAGCTAAATACCTGACGCAGCTTTTCGTTTTTAATAAAGCTGGCTACTTTGCTGTATACCGAGCGATAGGCCTGCAGTTGCACCAAGTTAGGTGCAGCTTTGACCATGCTCCAGATATTGAGAAATGGCACATGCGCGAGTTTTTCATAACCTTCCGCATACACGGCCGCCGAGTATTCACGAAATTTGCGGTAGCCCTCAATATCCTCTGGGCTGAATTCATTAATGGCTGCTTCAAGCTGGGCTTCATCGCCGACATAGTCGAACTCCGTGCCATCGGGCCAGATCAGCCGGTAAAACGGAGTCAGTGGTTCAAACTGAATGTAGTCTTCCCGATGTTTGCCGCCGGCAGTAAACAGATCGTCGACCACCTGAGGTACCGTAAGCACCGTAGGGCCTGCATCAAACTTGAAGCCATCCTGTTCCCAGACATAGGCACGGCCACCGGGCTTGTCTCGACTCTCGAGAATAATTGTGGGTATGCCGGAAGCCTGCAGCCTTATTGCCAGAGCGAGTCCACCAAAGCCACTACCAATGACTATAGCTCGTTTTTCTGCAGTATCAGTGCCGCTCATTCTGTGGTTATTCTCGCTAATAATTGATTGAAATAGGCGTGAAAAATACGGCCCAGTAAGTTCATGATTGGTGAAATCCCATTACTAACTAACTATTCGTTGCTTAGTCAACAATGGATTGCGTTTGCGTCAGATAAGCGCAGCTTAATCGTTTCATGCTTCGGGGTACTTAAAGACGGCTCGCCATGCCTTGCGTATCTTAACCGGAGGCTTGCCCGATAGGATACGAATTTTATCGGCAAGACCGTTGTTACCCGCATAGAACCGTGCAATTAGGCCCGTGCCCAGTCCGTAAAAGCGTTCAAGAACATGGCGCCGCTCTTCTGGCTTAGCGGCAAGGAACAGCATACGGTTTAATACCCGATAGAAACCGGTTTGCCGCCAGAGCTTGCGGCTCGCATTACGGGTTAGCTGATAGACGTCGTCAGCTGTCCAGTCCGGATTTGCTCCGAGTTCTAATACAAGTTTATCGGCGAGCCTGACAGCGTTGGGCAACGAATAGCCGGTGGCAGGCTGAAACAGGGCAGCATTCAGCCCGGATCGTGGCACCCCCGGTAGATGTTCCCAAAACGCATCGATGTCCCCGCCCAGAGTGATCGGCAGTACCCCATCTTCTCTGCGCAAAGTGGCTTCAATTTGCCAGCCCTGCGCGGCTGCGTAGGCATCAATCGCATCACTGTAGCCACTAATGGAGATATCGGGAGTGTCGCTGTAGCGGGTGTCTTCAATGAGCAGGGTGTTTGCATCGAAGGGCAGTGTGTAAAAGAAGCGGTAACCGTCATCCTGACTCTGGGTGGCATCCATAATGATGGGGCGGGTCAGGCAGTGAGGCGTCTTCGTGCGCACCACTCGGCCGACAAACTTCTGAAAGCGGACGTCGAGATGCGGGCTGGGTTTGGGTCCGCGTCCGTCGATTACAGCGCGGGCTTCGAGTCTGCTGCCGTTCGCCAGTATTACGGCATCGGGGTACACCTCGGCTACTTCAGTATTGACGATAATAGCGCCGGAGACCCGATTACGGGCAATGCTGTCGAGTTTTTCAGAGGTGATGCTGTGGTAGCTGCCACGCAGTGTGCGTTGCCGGTTCGGGAATCGAACCTCGTAGTCATCCCAACTAAAGTCAATCAACGGTTTGAGCCAGTTGCGCTGGGCGTCACTCAAGTCCGAGCCGTGAAACGACCAGGTGTGATTGCCGCCGAGTGCCGGACCCTGTTCCAGAATCATAATTTTTATTTCGGGGAGTGCGTCACTAAGGCGCAGGGCAATCAGCGTGTTAGCGAGTCCGCCACCCACCAGAATCAGATCAGCATCCATAGGTTCCGTCATTCCGGCGCTGTCGAAATTGGTGGGGTGGTGTTCGCAGTTGGCGTGTCGAAGTAGGGTTGCAGCGTTGCCAGCACTTCGCGCAATAGCGCTTTTTTTGGTCGTCCCCGCCATTTTTCTACCACTTCGCCGTTGGCGTTGAGCAGAACCAGGCAGGGCTGATCGATATCGAGCGTAAAGCGCGTGGCCCAGTAGTTATTAATGTCGATAGCGATAGGCACATTCTCGGGTACCCAGCGTCGGAGTACCTTGGCCACCTCATCAACCGTGGGCGTTGGTGTTTTGAGCACGCCAGCTACGCGGTAGCTGCGCAGTTCCGGGAGCTTCCGGCGAAGCTTTTTTTCCCAGCTGCCTATCCAGCGCAGCTTCCGCGCATCAGCAATAATAAGCAGCAGCGGCTGCCCCGACATGCTCTGATAGCTGTAGGGTTTGCCGTATTGATCGGTGAGATCCGGCGGCATTGCCGGTTCGGCATGGCTTAGCGCAGAGCCGAGGAGTAACAGCAGGATGACGGTGAGTCTCTTCATGCTGCGTATTATTGCTTATCGGCATGACGCGCGCCGGTATTTTTTGTGATGTGGCATTTGTTGATATGCCGTATTGATAGCTGACCTTCTCAGCGATAACCCTCGGCCTGCAATCTGAATAGCTTGGCGTAGACATCGGGTTCTGTCTCTTATACACATCTCCGAGCCCACG
>CAJXQV010000102.1 GCA_913058165.1 uncultured Chromatiales bacterium
TAGGCGACACTGGCGGGCAATTTCATCGGCTGCTTCTAAATTAGTTTGGAATGCAGTGGCTTCGATGTCGTCGCCCTTGGTGGCACGAGCGGAGTTAATGTCGATAGACACCAACGCTTCAGTCGGGTCAATAACCAGACTGCCGCCGGAAGGCAGGCTGACGGCATGAGAGAAGGCTGATTCAATCTGACTTTCAATCTGGAAGCGGGTAAACAACGGCACGGGCTCGCCATAACGCTGCAGCTTACGCAGGTTGTGCGGCATAGCGTGTTCCATGAAATCTGTTGCTTCAGCCATGGTGGCATCATCGTCGACAATGATCTCACCGACGTCGCTGTTCAGGTGATCGCGAAGAGCACGCACCACAGGGCTGTTGTCCTGGAAGATGAGGAACGGGGAGGGTTTGCTAACCACAACCTTCAAGATGGCGCTCCAGACACCTTTCAGGTAGTCGAGATCCCAGTTGATTTCATCGGCAGTACGGCCAATACCGGCAGTACGCACGATAACGCTCATGCCATCGGGCACTTCGATCTCTTTTAAGGTTGCGCGGATTTCATCGCGTTCATCACCGGCGATGCGGCGGGAAACGCCACCACCGCGGGGGTTGTTGGGCATTAGCACCATAAACCGGCCAGCGAGGCTTATAAATGTGGTGAGCGCCGCACCCTTGTTGCCGCGTTCGTCCTTATCGATCTGGACAACAATCTCCTGGCCTTCTTTCAGTACCTGGCGAATATTAATGCGTGAGCCTTGTTCCGGCTCGCTAACGAAGTATTCGCGGGAGATTTCTTTTAGCGGCAAGAAGCCGTGACGTTCTGCACCGTAATCGACAAAGGCCGCATCGAGACTGGGCTCGACCCGGGTAATTTTGCCTTTATAGATGTTCGATTTTTTCTGTTGGTTATCGGCGCCTTCAATGTCCAGGTCGATAAGTTTCTGACCATCTACGATGGCTACGCGCAACTCTTCTTTCTGAGTTGCATTGATTAGCATTCTTTTCATAAGCCCCTAAACTACTTTTGTTGGGGGTCACTGACGCGAAAAGTCTTTGGTATGAATCTGCAAAAGAACGGGTGCTTCTTGATTGCTCATTTAACTGAGCGAAGCAAGCCCGGCGCCGGAGTCGACGCGTTCCAATGGTTGGATTGTAATTTACCGAGGGCATTCGTAAACCCTTTGAGACTCAGGCAGAATTCTGATGGGCAGCTCTATCTGTTCTCTCTAAATGACTTTAAACATTATTCGCCCTGATTGAGTTTGACCATCAGGCAGGGCGATCGGGTCATGTGACCGTTAATGACCCGCTATGCAGGTCATAAAATATGTGAAACCACAGCAACGCTGCGGGTAAAAATTTGTGTTTGGCAAAAAAATCAAGCCAGACAACAGTTAACACGCATTTGCGAGTCAGGGTAATATAGCAGCGCTTGCCTTTAGCATCAATGTATTACGGCACCTAATCCGAGTATTTTCTGAACATGAGCTCATCCACCGATAAAACCGCCCCAAAGGGCGTTCAAACCAATAATGGCGTGGTTTCTGCCAAAACTCCTGCCCGGTTCGTTACGATTGACGCCGAAATGGCTGAGCGCCGGCTCGATAACTTCCTGATGGCTGAGCTCAAGGGTTTGCCGCGATCGCACATTTATAAAATGATTCGCAGCGGTGAGGTGAGGGTAAATAAAGGTCGTATTAAGCCCGCACGCCGGCTGCTGGAGGGCGATATTGTTCGAATACCGCCGGTACAGCTGGCCACCGAGGTTGCCAAACAGCCGCCGCAGAACCCGGAATGGATCAATAAGTACATTATCTATAAGGATGATGACGTCATCGCGCTGAACAAGCCTTCCGGTTTGGCGGTGCATGGTGGCAGTGGCATTAGCGCGGGTCTTATTGAGTTGATGCGGGCCGCGAATCCTCAGGAACACTCCCTTGAATTGGTTCATCGTCTTGATCGCTCCACCAGTGGCTGCATTCTGGTGGCGCGAAAGCGCAGCAGTCTGCGTTACCTGCACGAGGCCTTTCGTGAGGGTGGCGTTAAAAAGAGCTACCTCACTTTGCTTGAGGGGCGTCTGTCGAGTGGCACCCAGGATGTGAAGTTGGCGCTCGAGGTGCACACCCGTCAGGGTGGCGAACGGCACGTCACTGTGTCGGAGAAGGGCAAGTCGGCGCATACGCGGTTTATTCCGCTCAGCGTTTATAGCGAGGCCACTTACTGCAAAGTGGACCTGTTTACCGGGCGTACACATCAAATTCGTGTTCACGCCGAAGCTATCGGGCACCCCGTTTTGGGCGACGACCGTTACGGTAATCCCGAGAGCAATGCGCTGCGTAAATTAAAACTGAAGCGCTTGTTTTTACACGCGGCCGTGCTTGAATACCCGGAGCGCAATGGTCATGGCACTGTGATGATTCAGGCACCCATGGGTGAGGAGTTGAACGCAGCGCTGAATCGTCTCGATAAAATGTAAGTCGACCAAATGACGAAGGCATCTAACTGCTAAGCAGTTTGACCCCTGATTTTATTAAGGCGTCAGCCACCCAAATCAGCGGTAAGCCGATTAACGCTGTAGGGTCAACACTGTCGATATGATCGAACAGCACCACACCCAGACCTTCTGATTTAAAGCTGCCCGCACAGTCGTAGGGCTTTTCCGCCTGCAGGTAATTTTCAATAAGCGCCGGTGATAGCGTTTTAAAACACACCCGCGTGTGGTCGATATGCATGAGCTCGGTGTTGTCGCTTTCGCGGCGGATGCATACAGCTGTGTAGAAGTTAACGTTTAGACCGGAGCAGGCGCTCAGTTGTTTAACCGCATTGGCATGGTCGCCGGGTTTGCCCAGTATCACGCCTGAAAGACTCGCAACCTGATCACTGCCAATGACCATCGCCTCGGGGTTCTGTGAAGATATCGAGGCTGCTTTGGTCCGGGCCAGTCGTTTTGCTAACGCGGCCGGGGTTGGGTCGCCGGCGGGTGTTTCGTCGCAAATTGGCGCTTGTTGAGTAAAGTCTTTGCAAATGCGGGCGAGCAGGGCGCCTCGATACTTGGAGGTGGAAGCAAGAATAAGTGTGTTGGACATGGCTGGCGGACCCTTAGGTGAAAGTCGTGAAGTGTTGTCAGCTATAGCTTTGCGGCAGACTCATGGTATTGCCCCCGCCGCGCGCTGCCCGCTCGGGACGGAACAATGACCGAAACGGGTGAAATTCTTTTCAGCATTGTTTTGACAGGGGTTTTTGCGAAATCTATCATACGCGCCCTATGCTCAATGAGTATATCGGAATCAAACAACTCAAAGGCCTCATTGCTGACAGCGATGAGTTGGACTTTACTGTGTCCGCCGCCACTACGGGTCGTTTGCAGGAGCTGCTGTATGCTGGCAGTGCTGCTGATTCAACGCTGAAAATACAGCTTAAGTTCAAGCCTGCTCTTGAGGCATCGAAACGGGCGGCATCAAAAAAGGCAGTCGATGTTTTACCTTCGATTACCGGCACAATTGATGGTGAGCTTAAATTAGAATGTCAGCGCTGTCTCGAGGCCATGCTATGGCAGCCGGAAATCCGGTTTGCCTATGCGTTGAAGTTGCCGGGGTCGGGTAGAAATACGGAAGTGGATCTGTTCGAAACCCTGGAAGTGATGGAAGAGGGTTTGCCGCTGCAAGAGTTTATTGAAGATGAGCTTATTAGCGCCATACACTTTTCGCCGAAACACAGCGATGTAAATTTATGTTCCACCTTAGTAACTGTTATTGACGATGAAGCATCAGTTGCAGAGGCGGAAGAAATAACGCAACCGTTTACCGGATTGGCAGACTTGTTGAGCAAGCAAAGTTCAGATAAGAACGGCAACCCGACTAAATAATAGTTACTGATAGACAGTTACCGGAGATGTAACCATGGCAGTTCAAAAAAATCGCACCACACCTTCTAAGCGCGGCATGCGTCGCGGTCATGACAAAGTTAGTGCTCCCGCACTTTCGACCGAAGCAACAACCGGCGAAACCCACGTTCGTCATCACATCAGTCCTGATGGCTACTACCGTGGTAAGAAAGTTATCGCTACACCTGCTACTGAAGATTCCGAATAAGCCTCAGGGCATTCGCGAAGTTAAACCACGCCCTGCATAGGGCGTGTGTGTTTTCAGGTGGGGGGAATGACTATTGGCTAAGCCAGTAAAGATTGCTATTGATGCAATGGGCGGTGACCGGGCGCAGCAGCTTGCCTTCCCGCAGGCATTGCTATGTTGCGTAAGAATCCGGCTTTAATTATTGCATTCGTGGGTATCCCTGAGGTTATTCGGCCGTACCTCGATGCAGTTCCTGAGCTTGCGGACCGCGCATTGTTGGTTCCCGCTGAGCAGGTCGTCAGCATGGATGAATCAGCTGCCGATGCATTACGCAAAAAGAAACAGTCTTCAATGCGTATCGCTATCAATATGGTTAAAGACGGCGAAGCCGATGCCTGCGTTAGTGCGGGCAATACCGGTGCGCTGATGGCTACCGGACGTTTCGTATTAAAAACC
The DNA here is from genome assembly GCA_913058165.1 of uncultured Chromatiales bacterium. GTDB lineage: Bacteria > Pseudomonadota > Gammaproteobacteria > Steroidobacterales > JABIQA01. The sequence continues at coordinate 4,525 of CAJXQV010000102.1, forward strand.
CTGCCGGGTATCGACCGGCCTGCCATCATGGCAAGTGTTCCTACCCTAGGTGGCAGCAGTCTTATGCTTGATCTCGGTGCCAGCATTGATGTCACTGCTGAGCATCTTTATCAGTTTGCCATTATGGGCTCTGTGGTTGCATCGCAGGTGGAAGGCATTGAGAACCCGAGAGTAGGGCTGCTGAACATTGGTGAAGAAGAGCTTAAGGGTAACGACACCATCCGCAGCGCTGCAGCAATGTTGTCTGCCAGTTCGCTGAACTATATTGGTTTTGTCGAGGGCAATGATATCTCGCAAAACAAGGCCGACGTAATTGTCGCCGACGGGTTTGCCGGCAACATTGCACTGAAGGTTATGGAAGGTACAGCAAAGCTGATTCGCCAGTACCTGAAAGATGAATTCCAGGGTGGCATATACGGTAAGCTTGCAGGAGCGGTTTCGTTGCCGGTTTTGCGTAAATTGGCAGAAAGATTAGATCCGCGGCATTACAATGGTGCCAACCTCATTGGTCTGAATGGCATCGTTATTAAAAGCCATGGTGGTGCCGATGAAGTGGCGTTTCATAGAGCTATTAAAATAGCTTTGATTGAAGTGGAGCAGGATGTGCCGGGTAAAATCGGTCGACTGCTCGAGAAACAGGCGGACTGAATGTATTCCAGAATTGCCGGAACAGGGCATTACGTGCCGGAACGGATATTGACCAATGCGGAACTCGAGAAAATTGTCGATACCCTGTCTCTTATACACATCTCCGAGCCCACGAGACAAGAGGCA
>CAJXQV010000103.1 GCA_913058165.1 uncultured Chromatiales bacterium
TCTACACAGAGTAGATCGTCGGCAGCGTCAGATGTGTATAAGAGACAGGATTGCAGCTCAGTCTCTCTCTAGTGGCAGCTAATCGGTAGCTGTTAGCGTTACGGATTTTTGTGTCCGTAACAGAATTTACGAAAAAGGCACGCACATGGCGGGTAATTCAATAGGACAGTTGTTCAAAGTCACTACTTTCGGTGAGAGCCATGGCCCTTCTCTGGGTGCCATTATTGATGGTTGTCCTCCGGGAATAGAGTTATCGCCTGAAGATATTCAGCCGGATGTTGAGCGTCGCAAGACGGGCAAATCGCGACACACCAGCCAGCGGCGTGAGCCTGATACCGTCAATATTTTGTCCGGAGTTTTTGAAGGTGTGACCACCGGCATGCCGATTGGCATCGTGATTGAGAACACCAATCAGAAGTCGAAGGACTACAGCAAAATTAAAGACCGGTTCAGACCCGGGCATGCTGATTACACCTATCAGATGAAGTACGGCGTCCGTGACTACCGTGGTGGCGGTCGATCATCTGCCCGTGAAACAGTTATGCGAGTGGCGGCGGGTGCCATTGCCCGTAAGTATTTGCGCGAGAAGTTAGGTATTGAGATTCACGCATGGTTGGCCCAGTTGGGCCCTATTAAACTTGATTGCGTCGATATCAGTACTGTCGATGATAATCCGTTTTTCTGTGCGGATCCGTCGCGAGTTGCCGAGCTTGAAACGTATATGGATGCATTGCGTAAAGAGGGTGATTCGGTTGGCGCACGTGTGAATGTTATTGCTACCCATGTGCCTGTCGGTCTGGGTGAGCCTGTATTTGACAAGCTTGATGCCGACATTGCGCATGCAATGATGGGTATTCAGGCAGTGAAGGGCGTGGAAATTGGTGATGGTTTTGCGGTGATTGAACAAAAAGGTACGGAGCATCGCGATGAAATGTTTCCGGCGCCTGACGGTTTCGATGGAAATGCTGCTGGCGGCACTCTCGGCGGGATATCTTCCGGTCAGGATATTTTTGCAAGCATTGCGCTGAAGCCGACATCTAGCATTCGGCTGCCGGGTAAAACGGTCAATGTGCAGGGCGAGTCGGTCGATGTAGTGACAACTGGGCGGCATGATCCTTGTGTAGGCTTGCGGGCAGCGCCGATCGCTGAGGCGATGTTGGCCATTGTGTTGCTTGACCATTTCCTCCGTCAGCGTGGGCAAAATGCTGATGTGAAGCCATCTACGCCGGATATCATGGCGCGAAAGTAACGCTGCAAGCCCTTGTTGGGCTGGTATTTATTAATTAATGCCATATTCTTACGCGGCTTCGTTGCAAGAGCAGGCTGACGGGCAGTTTTCTACAGATTTATACAGGTTTTAGAGCAATGAAAGACAAAGTGAATGTGGCGGTAGTGGGCGCAACCGGAGCGGTTGGCGAAACCATGATCCAAATTCTGGAACAACGGAATTTTCCCGTTGGCAAACTAGTGCCTTTGGCCAGTGAACGTTCATTGGGTAAGCGAGTTGAATTTCGTGGCAAGCATATTCCGTGTGAGTTGCTCGATGACTACGATTTTTCACTGTGCGATATTGCATTGTTCTCAGCGGGTGGCAGTATCTCCGAAAAGTTCGCACCGATTGCCGGTGCGGCCGGATGTGTCGTTATCGATAACACCTCGCATTTCCGCACAGATAAAGATATTCCTTTGGTTATTCCTGAAGTGAATCCGGAGGCAATCAAAAACTATGCGCCGGCTAATATTATTGCGAACCCCAATTGCTCAACTATTCAGATGCTAGTTGCGTTAAAGCCTATTTATGATGCGGTGGGTATTACCCGTATTAATGTTGCGACCTATCAAGCGGTTTCGGGAGCAGGGCGTAACTATATTGAAACGCTGGCAACGCAGACCGGGGCGTTGATGAACGGTCGTGATGGCAGCCCTACAGATGGGTCAAAGCGTATTGCGTTTAACGTGATTCCTCAGATCGACATCTTTATGGAGAACGGTTACACCAGGGAAGAGATGAAGATGGTCTGGGAAACCCAGAAGATTTTTGCTGACGAGAGCATTCAGGTGAACCCGACCTGTGTTCGTGTGCCGGTGTTTTTTGGGCACTCGGAAGCAGTGCATATTGAGACCCGAGATAAAATTTCGGCCGCCGATGCCCGCGCATTACTTGAAAAAGCCCCCGGTGTTAGCGTTATTGATGAGCATGAGTTAGGTGGCTACCCAACCCCGGCGCAGGAGTCTGCGGGTCAGGATCCCATTTTTGTAGGGCGTATTCGTGAAGATATCTCGCACCCTAAAGGCCTGAGTTTGTGGGTGGTCGCGGATAATGTGCGTAAGGGTGCAGCCTTAAACAGTGTCCAAATCGCAGAGATTTTGGTCAGAGATTATTTATAGGCTATAGTTTATATTGTGATTTCTAGCACTTAGTTCCAGTTTATAGACTAGATGCATGGTAATTCTTCGCTCGATTTAACTTTTTCTCCTGATTTTTCCGGGAACGTCGATATGCTACGCAGTTTGATTGGTTTAGCTCTTATTATTTCTTTGTCATTTTCGACAGCCGCATCCGCCTTATCTGTAGGCGAAATCGAACTGAGTTCTGCACTGAATCAACCGTTCAACGCGGATGTCGCATTGACTGCGTCTAAGCCTGAAGAGATTGAGACCGTGAAGGTTTCTCTGGCATCTCAGGAGGCCTTTGATAATTACGGTCTGGGTCGACCGGAGTTTTTGAGCGATATCCGTTTTAGTGTCCGTCGCACTGGTGCTAGTGATGCGGTGCTTGAGTTGCGTGGTTCACTTCCGGTACTGGAACCATTCCTTACGCTGCTGGTGAAGTTCAGTTGGTCATCCGGCAATTTGTTGCGCGAATACACAGTGCTTCTGGACCCCCCTGTATTTGATACGGTCGTTAATGGCGCTCCGGTGGAAGAAGCCGTGATTTCTGCGCCAATGTCTGCCGCTACGCCGGAAGCAAACTCTCAGGCCGGTATTATGTCTGCCGCCGCCGCTCCCGTTGTGCCTGCAAGTTCTGCGCCTGCCACGGTAAACCGTCAGCCTCAGTATTCGGGTGAAACCTATGGCCCGATCCGCAATGGACAATCTCTTTGGGCTATTGCTGATCGCGTTCGTGGTGGTACTGATGCCAGCGTAAATCAGATGATGGTGGCACTGTTTCGTGCAAACCCTGAAGCATTTATGGGCAATATCAATCGCCTGAACGCGGGTTCAATTTTGCGTGTCCCCTCTGCTCCGATGGAGGGTCTAAGCCGGAGTGAAGCAACTGCTGAAGTTTTTGCCCAGAAAGAAGCGTGGCGCAGCGGAGGGACTGTGAGCCCTCCCGCAGAGACTTCGGCGCAGCCTGCGCAGTTGAAGCTGGTCGCACCCTCAGCCAGTAACGCTAACGGTGACGGTGTTGCAGCACCTGCGGTCGCTGAAGGGTCTGGTTCTCAGAGTGGTGAAATCGCTGCTTTACGCGATGGCCTTGAAGAAGCTCAGCGTTTGCTGCAGGTTCGAGATGCTGAATTACAGGCCTTGCAGCAGCGATTAGCTGAACTCGAAGGTAGCCTGCTTGCAGAGGGCGGGATTGACGACTCAGCCATGGTTCAACAACTGCCTATTGATGAGCTTGCCGATGACGGAGAAGTCGTGGCCGATATGGATGCCACAGGATTGGTTGATGAGGCTGACGTAGAGGTGGAAGAAGTCGTTGAAGAGGTACCTGCCGAAACCACTGTCGTGACATCATCTAAGAGTGGTGGTTCAGTAATCGATACTGTGCTGGGTGTTCTGGGCAATATCTGGTTATGGATCGGTTTGGCTGTTGTTGTTGTAGTCAGTCTGGTGTTCTTCCGTAGCAAGAAAGCAGCGCCTGCGATAGGTTCTCTGTTCGATGAGGATGATATGGCTCCGGCGGCACGTGAGGACCGCGGTGCTCCGGTAGCACAAGCTTTGCCTGAAGGGTTTGAACCATCGTCTTTTAATCCATCAATGGTGGTAGAAGAAAGCCTGGCCGAAGAGTTTTTGAATGGACCTGTTGATAGGTCTGAGTCAGCCCTCGATGGGGATGCCGAAACGGCTTCTAGCAATAGTTCTTCTGGGCTTGCTCAGTCCGGCGACCTAAACGACGATAAAACCCCCTTCGAAAACACAGTTGGCAGTGAGACGACTATTAATCTGGATAACTCTGACCCGATTGCTCAAGCAGATTTTCATCTGGCCTATGGTCTTTATGATCAGGCTGCAGATATTCTTGTAAAAGCACTGGAAGATGAGCCTGAAAACAAGATAGCGAGAGTGAAATTGCTCGAGGTTTATTTTGTTTGGGAGAACGAACAAGGGTTTATTGGCGAAGCCCGCAAGTTGCATCAGCAGGTTGGTGGTGGAGCCAATTCCGATTGGAATAAAGTGGTTATTATGGGTAAGCAGATTTGCCCTGAGGATCCTTTATTCGAAGGCCAGAGCGAAGGAGTCGGTGGCTCTCAGATTCTTGATATTGCACTCGATTCGACTCCAGCCTCTGATCAGTTAGATATGAACCTGGGCGAAGCCGCTGACGAAGGCTTGGACCTCGATTTTGGCAATGATGGCGACTTTCAATACGAGGGTGAGACCTTTGATTTCGATGTTGGTGCCAATGATGCACCAACTATGGAAACTCCGACTATCGAAGCTCCGGGCTCCGAGTCACCCACTATGGAGATGCCGGGTTCTGAATCCCCAACCATGGAAACGCCAACTATTGAAATGCCAACGGCCTCTTCTGATTCGGCATCGATCAGTCTGGATGACCTGGGTATTGATCTGGGTGATTTAGACGAACTCTTGGGTGACGATGATTTAGACGCTACCCAGAATAATCTTCGTGAAGACCCAGCGGCTGATGAGTCTGATTTTGTCGACCCCACCTTGACGATGTTAGCCGGTAAAATCGATATTTCTGTGACCTCGCTTGAAGATTCAGATGATGCCTATGATGCTTCAGCGAATACCGAAACCCTGGCTATTGATTCTGTAGAAGACGGTGACGATAGCGATATTGGCACTAAGCTGGATCTGGCCCGTGCTTACATTGAAATGAGTGACCCGGAGGGTGCCCGCAGCATTCTTAGTGAGGTACTGGAAGAGGGTGATTCATCTGAGCAGGATGAAGCGCGCCGACTATTGGAACAGCTCGATTAGGTATCAATACCGGATCGTTAAAGTTTGAATCTGTCTCTTATACACATCTCCGAGCCCACGAGACAAGAGGCAATCTC
>CAJXQV010000104.1 GCA_913058165.1 uncultured Chromatiales bacterium
GCGTCACATCGGTCACCGGCAGTGGCGCAGGCTGCAGCTCTTCATCGTCACGAAACCGCGGCCAACTCACCACCGGCTCGCGGCAGCTCGCGAGCGTGGCACGCATAAGCTTCGCGGCGAAGCGATGCGTTATAGCGGGCGTACTGTTCGGCATGTTCCGCTTGCGCTGTAAGGTAAACGGAATCAGCGGATCAGGTTGGGACGACTGCGGCCAGGCGTCGGTGGTAAGACCGCATAACCACAGATGATCGAACTCCTGGCCACTCGCCTCCAGCAAGCCCATAATCTGCACGGCATCGGGATTGCCCTCGGTCTGAAACAATGTATTCGCCGTAAGCGAGCGTAATACCCTCAGCGCCTTCGCTGCCGATACCTTGCCCAATACGGCATCAAGGCTGCTCAGTTCTTCCAGCAACGCCTGCCATTTCGTGAACGCACGATACTCGGAACTCTCCGGCAACTGATCACCCGGCCAACCGCAGTGTTTTAGCAAGCCACTGAAGTCTGCGACCCAGGATGAAGGCAATGCAGACTTACTCCACTGCGGAACACCCAAGAGCAACTGAGCAAGCAACGGCGCCTGCTCACGAACATGAAATGAAATCGCACCGGCCCGTAACTCAACGATCGAGCGCGAGCGCAACTCGACTTCAGCCGCGGCTCGTTCGTTACGTTCGGCTGCAAAGCCGCCAACATAAGGGCTGCGCAGCAACAGACTGATCTCGCCAAACGGCAACGCCCGCCAGGGCAAGGCCAACAGCCTGAGCGCCGTGCTGATCATGCCCTTATCAGCCAAAGGTTGACCGATGGACAAATTAAGCGGTGGCAGAAATGCACCTGAAGTCGCGCGCCAGTCGGGCATCAGACTGTCCATAAAAAAACGACGAACCTCGGCTGCCCGTTGCTGTAAATCCGGCACGAGCACCGCCACTGATTCACCGGGATGCCGCTCGAGCTTGTCACGCGCCCACTCAGCAGCGGCCTGAAGCTCTGCCTCCGGATCAGTAAATACCGCTTGCAGGCAGCGCTCAGGAGCGTCTTTAGGCCGGAGGATCCGGACTTCAGCGCCGGTTGCCTGCACCGCATCGACGAGCTGCTGCTGAGCCGGGTTTAATTCATCAAATCCCACCAGGCACACAGGTTGTTTTAGCGCACAGAGGCCGGTCTGAAATGCTTCGGTAACCGCCGCTGGAAGCTCATCGGCAGTTAACCAGTTCCGTTGCTTGCAGCGCTTGCCAAAAGCATCGGACCAATCGGCAAAAGCTCGCTGATCGGGTGAGTAGGCTTCCTGACGCAATTCGGCAGCGGCTAGCAACCATTGATGACGCAGGGTCCATGAGCGAGAAGCAAGGCGGGCAAGTGCCATTGGGTTATCGGTGGGGTGCAGCTCAGCAAGCTGCTCGATCACCTGCTCCCAAAGCAACGACGCCTGAGTTTCGGACAACAGCTGAAGCGGTGAGGCTGCGGCTGAAGGATGCAGACGGGCCTGATACCAGACCTGCTTCACCCAGACCGACCAAGGCAGAATACCGGGGTCAAGCCAGGCTGCAGCGCCCCTGCGTTGTTGCTCACGGCCGTATTGAAGCGTGAGATGACGGGCCAGACGATTATTGCCCGTCACAATGAGGCTGCCCGCCTCAAGCGCAGAATACAGATCTGTATTCATGAATTAAAACAATTAGTTAATGGATACTCATAATACAAAACATTATGCAGCATTATGGCCTTCTGCGTATTTGGCGAGGGCGCGATCGAGACGCCTGAACACCTCATCAATCGTCTCGGCATCGGGCAACAAGGTAATGCGGAAGTAGTTTTTGTACGGCACATTGAAGCTGGTGCCAGGAGCAATCAGCACGTGCTCATCTTCGAGCAACTGCAAGGCAAAACGATGATCATCAGCCCCGGGAATAAGATTTTCATCAATGCCGATAAAGGCATATATTGAGCCTGCTGGAGCAACAACGCTAAGGTACCGGCTGGCGGCACAGCCATTAATCACTGCCTGACGGGATTCGTACAAACGACCCCCGGGCTCAAGCAGTTCATTAATACTTTGGTAACCGCCAAGCGCTGTCTGCACAGCCCACTGACCGGGCACATTGCTGCACAACCGCAGTGATGCCAGCGTATCGAGTCCTTCGAGGTAAGCGCCCGCGCCGGTCTTATCGCCGGCAAAGCTGACCCAGCCTACCCGATAACCGCAGGCGCGATAGATCTTAGAAAGACCACTGAAAGTGCCCACCAGTGTCTTAGAGACCATTGGCGCAACCGGAAAGAACTCAGCATCGTCGTAGGTCATGCCTTCGTAAATCTCATCACTGAAGATAATCAGCCTGTGCTTCTCAGCCAGCGCAACCATGCGCTCAAGCGTGGCTTTCGAGTACACCGCACCGGTAGGGTTATTCGGGTTAATAATAACCAGCGCACGAGTCCTGGGCGTAATCAATGCCTCCAAGGCTTCCAGGTCAGGCTGAAAACCCAGCTCTGGATGACAAGGGTAATGGACGGCCTTGCCGCGGTTTAGCGTTACGGCTGCTGTCCACAGAGGGTAATCGGGCGAGGGAATCAACACTTCATCGCCCGCATCAAGCAAAGCCCGCAGCGTAAGGTCGATGAGCTCGCTAACACCATTGCCCATGAACACATCATCGGCACTGACGTTCATGATGCCTCGACTCTGCTGCTGCATGACCACGGCTTCACGCGCAGGAAATATACCCTTTTGATGGCAGTAAGCATCGCTGCCGCCAAGATTTTCAATCATAGCCAGGCGCAGCGATTCCGGCGCCCGAAAGCCGAAGCGACCGGGATTACCAATATTCAGCGAAATGACATCGTAGCCCTGAAACTCAAGTTCATGGGCACGGTGCGCCAGCGGCCCGCGTATTTCATAACGGACATCCTGCAAGCTGTTGCTCGGGCGAAAATTATTGCTTGTGTTGCTCATAGCGCTATTAAGGAACCTGTGAATAAGGGTTTGTGAGTCAAATCAAATTTAAGCTTTGTCTTCCTGCAGGTAAGCGGCCTGATCCATGCGCAACAGACTTGCCGCCAACGTCGCCAACAACAACAGGCAGGTGATTACCGAGAATGACACCAGAAATGACCCCGTGCGGTCAAATAATACCGCCGTCATCACCGGCCCCAGGCCGCCGCCAAGGGTGTCGAGCACATTAATGGCGCCAAGAATCTTACCCAGAGACTTTAGGCCAAATAGATCGGCCGACAATAACTGGATTAGCGTGTAGATACCGCCCCAACCAAAGCCGAAGCCAACCAACCCCATCCAGATTAAGGCCTCCGTGCGGAAGAATACGGCAGCAACAAGGGAAAAACTGCCTATCAGCATAAGAGCCAGACTGATCAGCAACACTTTCTTACGACCAAAGCGCTCCGCCAACCAACCGCTTATGATCTTGCCGACCAAACCACCGATAAAGAGAAGACTCACTCCGCTAGCAGCGATGCTTGGCGGATAGTTCTCTGCACTCAGGAAGTTAAAGGTCGTGGTGCTCATGCCGAGAATGGCATAGAACGTGCAAAACGCCATCGTCCCGACAATCCAGAAGTTGCGACTGCGCAGTGCCTCACCAAAGGTGTAGCCACTGAGCTCTTCAGCATCGGGCTTACCCTCAGCATTGCTAGCTCCCGAGTCCGGCGCTGAACGCACAAAGAAGAACACAATCGGCAGTATGATCAACGGCACTATAGCTAGCCATTCAAACGCCTGCTGCCAACCACCAAGGTCGATAAGATAGGTGTTGAGCTGCGGGAAAAATGTGTTACCCAGGCTGCTACCAGAAAGCATCAGGCCAATGGCAAGCCCCCTGCCCTTTTTAAACCAACGTGACACCAGATACACATTGACAATAAGGCCGCAGCACACCAGCGCCAAACCAAACAATACGTGAATAACATAAATATCTGTGAGACTGGTGATCTGGCTGTAGGCGTAGTTACCGGCAGCAAGCAACGCCAGACCAAAAAGCATAAGAGGCTTTACACCAACCTTATCGGCCAGCCAACCTGCCGCCATACCCAGCAGACCTGCGGTCAGGAACATTATGCCGTCGCGGGCTTTGAGCTGGCCCAGGGCAACATCTTCACCGGTGGCGTCTTTCAATACATCCAGAATCTGGTTATCGAAAACGGCAATACCACCCAGCGTCATGCCGTTAGAAACAAACAGCACCAAAAAAGAACAAAAAAGAATGACCCAGCGATACGCCTGAGTGCTGCCCGAAACTTGCGTCATAACAAAACCCATTGAATACACAAAGCAAGCGCGAACATTAACCGATAATTCTCTCCCCCACCAAGCCAAGCCCCGAAGCCATCGCAGCTAACATGACCAAAGTAGATATCGGTGCCCGCTCACATGCGCCGTTACCTTGTGCTAAGTTTGCCCTCAGCCGCACTGCTTTACGCTAGCCTGCTCGCAAACGCGCTCTAAACTAGACATATAAAATACATTATGAGATAACAATAAGATGTTGAAAGAAATAGCAATAATTACTGTAGCCGTGAGCAACCTGACGGCCGTTGAAGACGCCTATAAAGAGTATCTCGGCTACCAAACGGTGGACGCTGGTGTCATCGGCAGCGAGCTCGCCGACCTCTGGAACGCACCCGGGATGCTGGAAAGAAACTACGTGCTCATGCGGCCGGCAAAAATGACGCCCGTGTATCTGCGCTTTGTCGAACTGGATGAAGACGAGTCCTACGCGCCGATGCAGACTTACGGCTGGAATGCGTTTGAGCTGGTGGTAAAGAGCCCTGATGCTCTGGTGCCCTATCTTGAAGGATCGCCCTTCGAAGTACTTGGCCCACCCAAAGACCTGTACCCCACTGAAGGTGCCCCAAGGGTGATGCAGGTGCGCGGCCCGGGCAATGAGATCATCTATATGACGCGTCCGGCCGGTAACGGCAAAGTCAGCCTGTACGACGATACCTTTGTGGGGCGCTCATTCATTGTGATTGCTGGCGGGCCGAGCATGACGGAGATGCAGAACTACTACAGCAGCAACTACGGCATGCCGGTGTCGCCCGCTCAGGACTACGCCATTACCATTATCTCGCGGCTTAACGACAAGCCGCTGGATACGACATACCCGCTGTCGGTCGTGCCATTGCCCAGCGGCTCAATGGTGGAGCTGGACGAATACAAGCCATGGAGTCGCCCGCGAGTCACTCAACCGGGCAGCATCCCCCCCGGT
>CAJXQV010000105.1 GCA_913058165.1 uncultured Chromatiales bacterium
CCTCTTGTCTCGTGGGCTCGGAGATGTGTATAAGAGACAGGTTCCACACGCACAATCAGCACACCTTCGCCAGGCTCATCAACAATCTCATATTTCTGACTGATTTCAGCGCTAATAGCTTTCTGGTAAGTATTTTTGAGCCACTTCTTATCTTCAGCTGTAAGGGCCCATTTCTGAGTACTGCGCTCATCGCTGCTCACCCACGGTGGTGCCAATACGAAGGTTGCACTAACACCGAGAGGTGCGATCAACACTTTTGTGTAAGCGGAAGCATTGATATCGGCCTTTTGATAGTAAGGCACCATTCTTTCGACTTCAGTCGCATCAACCGCAAAAGCAGCATTTGTTAAAAAGCCTATGCTAATGGCCAGATACAGCACATAGTTTTTCATGTCAGTTCGCTCTCAATAAAAACAGGTACAAATTACAGGCTCCAATACTACTAGATAATGCGCATACGATTCATTAACGGTTAAAATTGAACGACCGACGAGCATTAAGGACACAAAACTAAAAAACGCTGATTATGACTTTGCCAAATATTCACAGACCCCGGGTTCTGCTCATGCAGATAAGGGATGACACCACCGTCCGTATTGAGGAATACCAAAGCTTTCTGGCTTATAGCGGTCTTAGCGAAGACCAACTCGACGTGCTTAATGTATTCGATATTCCCAATTTCGATGCGGAGGTGCTGGAGGGGTATGACGCACTCTTTGTCGGTGGCGCCAGCGAGGCCAGCGTGCTGGAACCCGAACATTACCCGTTTGTTATGCCCGCCATTGCGTTGTTGCAGCATTGCATACGTGAATCAACACCAGTGTTTGCATCATGCTTCGGCTTTCAGCTGGCCGTGCTGGCGCTGGGCGGTGAAATTATCCGCGATGGCGATGATTACGAAATGGGCACGCCGCTTATGTTACTCAGCGATGCCGCGGCCAATGATGTGTTGTTCAAAACTACGGCCAAGGCGTTTCCTGCCGTATCGGTGCATCGCGAAAGGGCCGCTGCGCTGCCCATGGGCTGTGAACTACTCGCCTATACCGACGCCTGTCCTCACGCGTTTAAAGTAACTGATAAGCCGTTCTGGGCCTTTCAGTTTCATCCGGAAGTCGACCGGGCAACACTGATTGAACGCTTAACTACTTACAAAACAACCTACACCGATAATGACGGACAACTCGATGAGGTATTGGCATCAGCTGTTGAAACCCCAGAGTCGAACAAACTGTTGCGCCGCTTTGTTGAACGGGTGCTGGGCTAGATTCAGGGGTAAACGATCCGCTGCGAAGAACGCCCGCAGAACACTTCGCCGTCATCTACTGCAATCATCTCCTGATAACAATCTTCGACCGAATCCGTTAACAACAGTGTTGGCGCCCCACCAAGGTAACGCATCAGATAAACGTATTTAATGTCTTCGGTAGGCACACTGAACTTATAAAAAGTATTTACACAACGCCCATCGATAAATTCGATTCCTTGCTTCTCGGCGCTGGCAGCCAGGTTCTCTACGGCAGCAAGGCATTGGTGTGTTTGATAGTCTTTCATGTTTACGAATGCCAATTCAGGGGCGTTAGCGCCACCTTTTTCATTCGCTAAAAAGAACAGATGCAGTTCAGCATAGGCCGGCATTGAAGACACAAGGAACAGCAACGTAATAAAGAGTCTTCTCATCGTCTGCTCCTGCATGAGGGCTCAGTTAATGGGGTTAATTCGCACCAGCGGGGCATTACCGACCTTCGCATAGCACCGCTTAACCTTTGTCGATATAGGCAACAGCCCTGTTAACAAGCCAAGACGCATGGCTGGCTCGTTACCCTGGCCAACCGAGTGGCCGGAAATACGCTACCCCGAACCTTTATGCCATTGTTCCACAATTAAACCAACGATGGCGGATGCCTATAGCCGGCCTAGGCACAAGGCAACCGGCTCACTTAGCGGGTGCAGCCTTCAGCGGAAAGTATTTCGCTGCGGCAGCAACCACCTCGTCAAGCACATCACCCTTTGGATTTCCTGTGAATTTTGCAACCATCTTATGATCGGCATTGAATATCAATACGCAGGGACTAAACAAGTCGAGGCTATATTCCTTGGCCCAGATGTTCTGAGTATCCACGTATATTCTCACGCCACTAGGAACATGCTTTTTTAGCTCCTTGTTCAACTCCTTCAGTATAAATTTGGACGAGGTATTAACATCTCCAATGTCTATGGTATTGATACTGGAAAATTTAGGACGAAGGGCCTCCTCCCACTTTCCAAGCTCTGCCATTTCCGTGAGTGAGGTAACAAAGACAATCACGGGCTTGCCAGAGAAGTCTTGCAAGCCGCCTTTTTTGCCGTCCTGATCCATAAGCTCGGCAGGTACGGCAAATGCCGAAGTGCACACGCCAGTCAGCACCAACGCTAAAAAAACACGCCGCAGGCAAGCGGATACTGAGTAACGTGCCATACTGATATTTGCCATATTCATTCGACTTCTCCGGGGGAAATGCTAGTTAACTGCTTTGTGGGCTAAGCCTTCACTTTACCCAAAATCTTCTTGCGATTTGCATCGCGAATGCTTTTGTATTGTTTCACCTGGTCAACATTCAACCATGAAGCAAGCTCATTAATGGCCTGATTCTCCGAAAGCCCATCCGCTAAATTTAATCAGCATAGACAAGCCAATATCTTACCCCAAAGATTTCAACATCACATAATCAACAGGGTTGTCTGCGCAGACCAGCGGCCCACACTCCAAAAAAGTCGCAATAACATTTAGTGCAACCGTAACGACAGCGATCCAACACGCGCTCCGTTCCAGCAGGTTCATTTTGACGGTGCCGTCCATATCCATATCGGGCATGCGCGAGAGCATCAGCAGAACACCAACTGCAAGCAGCGTTGCTGTAAACAACAGGAATGACCATGTGTATAAATGATAGCCAAACACTGCAGAGCCATAAGTGCCGCTCCCCGGAATCACATGCAGCGAGATTTGTCGTAAGGATGCCATAGCGCCGAATAACGCAGCAAAAACAATAACGCCGTAGTGCGAGAACCGCTGACCAATAACAATATTGAGCATAAAACCATACATGAGCAACGCGAAACCAACCCGTTGGAGCAGGCATAACGGACAGGGCAGCTCATCCAGAACAACCTGCATGACGAGCCCCATGCCCAGGATAAATGCAACTCCAAGAAGCCCTAGGGCATTGATATTTCGGACCAGCGCATTCAACATGCAGCCACCTATAAGATGATGTCCAGATGCTCACTTGCATGATAGCTAAACCAATAGAGGCTCAGCACAAAGGCAATACCGTATAAGACGTATGAAACCTTGATGTCTAAAACACGAGCGTCTGAAATATTGGTGCGTCCCATCAGCAGAGCGAACATCGCGGCAGTAATGAGCAAAAACAACAGGGACATCATGATTCGAAACCTTGCCTAAGCTGCTGAAAGTTCAATAGCATTGGTCGCATTACTCTACCATGAGATAGTCTTAGCCACCTGCGACGCAGGCCTTTAAATCAGTCAAAAACGTTGCCATGCTCATAGCGCTCGTCCGCACCGGCCGCCTGGGTAAGTTCGGCGACATTCGACTTGGTAAAAAAGCCTTCGTAGCCATGACAGCGTTCTACATATTCGGTGATCAGTATCGAGTACTGGGAATGCTTGGAAAATATTTGCTTTAAATTGGGTTCATCCTTGCATTCACCGACAACATGAGCCAAAAACTCGATGCCTTTTTGGCTCAATGAATCCACTACGAAATCGATATTCTTTTCACCTTTGGGGTGATCTCCATCCAAAATTTCGTACGCAATATGGTGCATACGACGTCCGTAATTGCGGACAAAGTCTTCAGTCGGCATGGGCAGGTTCGAAAAGGAATTAATAAACGATGGAATATTATTTGCTGTAAACACTTTCGCCGGTGATTTTTTATCGTCGTCGACACGATAGTTTCGATTCACATTGGTCGATGAGTTCTGGTCAGCAATATTATAGGCGCCCCAAAAGTAGTAATCGCTCATCGTGAGAAACTCTAGGATGGCATCCTCACGCTCGCCGGCCAGAATGCGGGTTGCCATGTGGTCAACCCCAAGAATAAGCCCCTCTATCCCGAGGCTTGCTGCAGCCTCGGCTGCATTCTCCAGCACGCCTTGCTCCAGCTTACTCAGCGAGAAACGATTGCCACACCC
The DNA here is from genome assembly GCA_913058165.1 of uncultured Chromatiales bacterium. Taxonomy (GTDB): domain Bacteria; phylum Pseudomonadota; class Gammaproteobacteria; order Steroidobacterales; genus JABIQA01. The sequence continues at coordinate 4,200 of CAJXQV010000105.1, forward strand.
TAGTTCATCAAGCTCGAATACATTTTCCTGTGTATAGCCAACCCGGTTGCCGGTTAAGGAAGAAGGGAAAGTGAAATTAAAATGATCATTGGCAATGAATCTATTTTGGGTTTCATGCGGGTAGTGAAAACGAATACTATGTGACTCAAGCGTCTCGCGGGTAGCTTTGAGATCACTGGTGGAAAAGATCTCACCGATATAGCGCGCATTCGGTTTCTCACGAGCCATGGGGTAGAGCATATTTAAACGGGTCAAATCATCCTCAAAGCTTTTCGCCAGCGGTTCCAGGACGATGTACTTGGGCTGCTCATCGCCACAACTAAGAATATATATCTTGTGAGTCTCATTGATATAGCTGTCCGTAAAACGATACGGCGTCAGAAAATACAACTCGGCTAAATAAGGAATAGCGTCACCGGTATCGACCTGAATCACAAGCGCGCTCACATTACCCAACAAAGCCTCCAAGCCGCTGCTCTGCCTACGCTCATAAATACGCATCCGGTAATCGTCGAAGTACGCAGAATTTTTCTTATCCCCCACCGGGGTGTACCCACTAATATCAAACGTCATGAACTTCTTCCTTAGTCCCTTGGATCAACTGGTTGCTACAAGAGGAGAATAAATTGGGTGCCAGAACGCCTCATCAATGGAGCGAACGTTTTCAGCCTCGGTCTTTTGCGGGGCCAGCCCTTCTTTTTGAGCTTGCAATGCCACTGCTAGCGCAACCTTTTTGCTAACCCCCTGAATAAGGTCGAGCGTTGGCAATAACCCGTCACCCTCGCCTGTCAGAGCCGGCGACTGCTCACTTAATGCATACGATGCCGCCATGAACATACCGTCACTCACCCGCCGTGCACCAGATGCACATATGGCAAGACCCATTGCCGGAAAAATATAGGCGTTATTGCACTGTGCGATTGGGTAATGCTTCCCATCCAGCTCTACATCATCACTGTCTCTTATACACATCTGACGCTGCCGACGATCTACTCTGTGTA
>CAJXQV010000106.1 GCA_913058165.1 uncultured Chromatiales bacterium
TTTTCAAGCAGAAGACGGCATACGAGATTGCCTCTTGTCTCGTGGGCTCGGTACGGTGGCGGATCTAGTGCCGTTGGACCACAATAATCGGGTGCTTGTTTCACAGGGCCTGGCCCGTATTCGCGGTGGGCTATCCCGTCCGGGAATCTACGCTTTATTCGATTCTGCCAACCGCAACGCTAAGGCCGCGGTGGCTTCGGACATCGGCTTTGGTATTGCGCCGCGCTTGAACGCAGCCGGCCGATTGGACGATATGTCTTTGGGCATCGATTGCTTGCTGGCCCCCGATGCCGCATCGGCCAGAGAGATGGCGGTGCGACTTGATGAGCTCAACAAGGAGCGTCGTGGTCTGCAGGATCAAATGCAGGAAGATGCGGTGCAGTTGCTCGATAAGCTCGATGCCAAACTTGGCACCGGCGCTCATTGGGGTTATTGCCTATTCGATGAGCAATGGCATCAGGGCATTGTCGGTCTGGTGGCCACCAAAATTCGCGATAGGGTCAAGCGTCCTTCCATTGCTTTTGCACCGGCCGACATTGGCAGCAGCGAGCTGAAAGGTTCGGGGCGTTCCGTTAAGGGGGTGCATCTGCGTGACGTATTGGCCGAAGTGAATGCGCAACATCCGCACATGATCGATCGGTTTGGCGGTCATGCGATGGCTGCGGGTCTGACTTTGCAGGCGGATAGGTTAAAGCCATTTATGCAGGCATTTGACGCAGCTGTGGCGTTGCATCATGAGCAAATTACCGATGTCGACACGCTGTGGTCTGATGGTGAACTGGCAGCCACAGAGCTCAACTTGCCATTGGCAGAAACGCTGCGCAATGCCGGCCCCTGGGGCCAGGCATTTCCGGAGCCCTTATTTGACAACCGTTTCAGAGTGGTTGATAAGCGTGTGGTGGGTGCGCGGCACCTTAAGTTGACGCTTGAGCCAAAGGGCGGCGGTGCCGAGATCGATGCCATTGCCTTCAACCGCGATGAGCTCCCACGCAGACAGAGTGGCGGCAGTGACGGGCTGTATCGCATGGCCTATCGACTGGATGTGAACGAATTCCGCGGGCGTCGCAAGCTGCAGCTGGTTGTGGAACATATTCAATCCGACTAGCATCGCTATTCTTTACGCATTTACGGATTACCGACGAATTATGGAAACGGCGCAGATTAAATCCAGCCTGACCGACCTTCGCGAACGCACTGCTGCGTTGAGGGGGTATCTTTGACTTCGAAGGCAAACAGGAACGTTTAGAACTCGTTAATCAGGAGCTTGAAGACCCAGAAGTCTGGGCAGATCCGGCGCGCGCAGAGGGGCTCAACAAAGAGCGATCTGTGCTTGAAAAAATCGTTGGTTTTCTGGGCCAGGCCGACAGCTTAATTGGCGATGGCTTCGAGTTGCTTCAGTTGGCTGAAGAAGAAGATGATCAGGCTACGCTCGACAGCGTTCTTACCGATCTTGACGCCCTTAAAACAGAAATTGAAAAGCTGGAATTTCAGCGGATGTTTTCCGGTCCTGCGGATTCCGCGAGCGCATTTCTGGATATACAGGCCGGTTCTGGTGGCACCGAGGCGCAGGACTGGGCCGAAATGTTACTGCGCATGTACCTGCGCTGGGCAGAGCAAAACGGTTTTGAGGCGGAACTCATTGAGGCCTCAGCCGGTGATGTCGCCGGTATTAAGAGTGCTACCGTGCACATCAAAGGCGAGTACGCGTTTGGCTGGTTGCGAACCGAAATTGGCGTGCATCGCTTAGTGCGTAAATCACCATTTGATTCAGGTAATCGCCGGCATACCTCTTTCTCAGCTGTATTCGTAGCTCCCGAAGTTGATGACGACATTGAAATTGAAATTAATCCAGCCGATTTGCGCGTTGACGTGTACCGTGCGAGTGGTGCGGGTGGTCAGCACGTGAATAAAACTGAATCAGCGGTGCGTATTACCCATTTGCCGACCAATATTGTGGTGCAGTGTCAGAATGACCGTTCGCAGCATAAAAACCGCGATACCGCGATGAAGCAGTTGAAGGCCAAGCTTTATGAGCATGAACAGCAGATGCGTAATGCTGAAATGAAGACCGTGGAAGATTCCAAATCGGATATTGGCTGGGGCAGCCAGATTCGTTCGTATGTGCTCGATCAATCCCGTATTAAAGATTTACGCACCGGCGTTGAAACCGGTAACACCGATGCCGTGCTAAACGGTTCCTTGAATCAATTTATTGAAGCCAGCCTGAAACAGGGCCTGTAGACTTTATAACTATGCCTGATAATAACAACACACCCATTGATGAAAACAAGCTGGTTGCTGAGCGTCGCCAGAAACTTACTGCGCTGCGAGAGCAGGGCTTTGGTTTCCCGAATGAGTTCCGGCGTAACACGCTGGCTGGCCAGGTTCAGGCCACCTACACTGAGCACAGCAATGATTTGCTCGAAGAGGGGGCCATTGAAGTTCAGGTTGGTGGTCGTATGATGACCCGTCGCATTATGGGTAAGGCGACTTTTGCCACCTATCAGGATCGCAGCGGCAAGTTGCAGTTGTTTATTCAGCGCGATGCAGTGGGCGAAGACGTTTATAAAAGTTTTAAAACCTGGGATCTGGGCGATATCATCTGGGCGCGTGGTGTGTTGTTCCGCACTAAGACCGGCGAGTTGTCGGTTAAGGTTTCTGAGTTGCATCTGCTAACGAAATCATTGCGGCCATTGCCGGATAAGTTTCATGGGCTTTCTGATCAAGAAACCCGTTATCGGCAACGCTATGTTGACCTCATTATGAGCGAAGACTCGCGCACGGTGTTTACGCGTCGCTCGCAGATAGTGAAGTATATTCGTTCGTATCTCGATTCCATGGAGTTTCTTGAAGTTGAAACACCCATGATGCATGCCATTCCTGGCGGTGCTGTGGCGCGGCCTTTCGTGACTCATCACAACGCTCTGGATGCTGAGTTCTATTTGCGTGTTGCGCCTGAGTTGTACCTCAAGCGTTTGGTGGTTGGCGGTTTTGAGAGAGTGTACGAAATTAACCGCAGCTTCCGCAATGAGGGGGTGTCGACGCGGCACAACCCTGAGTTCACCATGCTCGAACTGTATATGGCCTATGCCGATGAGCAGGTGCTCATGGACTTGCTGGAAACCATGTTCCGCGGGGTTTCCGAGGCGGTGCTCGGCACTACTACCGTGACCTATGACGGGCGTGATTATGATTTGTCGCAGCCGTTTAAGCGCATGTCGATTGAAGAATCGGTAATACAATTTAATCCTGATTTGGATGCAGCGAAACTGCGTGATCGTGATTACCTTGTTGTGGTTTGCGAGCGTATGGAGATTCATGTCGAAGAGGGTTATGGCAACGGTAAGCTGCTGATTGAAGTGTTTGAGAAAACTGTCGAGGACCAGCTGTTTGAACCGACGTTTATTACAGGCTATCCCGCTGAGGTTTCACCGTTGGCACGGCGTACTACGACAGACCCATGGCTCACTGACCGCTTCGAGTTCTTTGTACACGGCCGCGAATTGGCCAATGGGTTTTCTGAGTTAAACGATGCCGAAGATCAGGCAGAACGTTTCCGACATCAGGTTGCCCAAAAAGATGCCGGCGACGATGAAGCCATGTTCTACGATGCTGACTATATCAATGCGCTGGAAATCGGGTTGCCGCCGACCGCAGGCCTGGGTATTGGTATCGATCGTTTGGTCATGTTTCTCACCGATGCGCCATCGATTCGTGATGTGCTGTTGTTCCCGCATTTGAGGAAGCTGCAGGATTAAGTTTTCGCCGGTTTATCGCCAATAAAAAACCCGCGACAGCGGGTTTTTTATTGGCTGTATGCTTGCTAAAAGCGTTGTTTAGCAAAGCATTTAGCAAGCTAAGCCGTTCGCCAGAACTTCAGGATATGCCCTTTAAACGGCTTTTCAAGATAGTCGGTATGCACCGGTTTGCTGTGGGTGCTGGCAAAGCCGTAGCCATCCATTAGCGTGGTGAATTTACTCTTTCTGCCACGGCCGGGGTCAGTCACAATGACTTCGCAGCTTGGTTCTGCATGATTCTCAATAAAGTTTGCGAGCAGTTCGATGTGCTGGTCTTCATACAGTATATCGCTGCCAATAATCAAATCGAAGTGACCAAGGTTATCCTGTTTATCATTCCAGTCGACCCGGTGAAAATCGATGATGTCATCACCGTTTAACCGGGCATTCCTTTCTAAGAATAGTTCAACTTCGGGGTGGTGGTCGGTCGCAGTAACATCGTCGTGCTGTTTGTTAAGAAACAAACTCGCTAAGGCTGTTCCGCAACCGATTTCCAATATGCGTTTGCCTCCGGTCTGATAATTCATCATGTAGTTGGCAAGCACCACGCCGCTCGGCCAGACCACACCGAATAGGGGCCATGAAGCAGAGGAGATGCCCAGTGTTTCGGCAGTGTGCTCAGGGTCACTGAACTGTTGATTGTCACGCAATGTGCAGAGATGGATGTCGGTATTGCCCACCTCGATAGTTTGGTAGCGAACCCGTACGGGTGCGGTCATAGATTTATTCCTGCAGTCTGAAGAGACTCGGTTAGTTATCTAACTGAGATAAATGACAAAAAATTAGGTGTATTGAGGTTATAGCAATGCGCTAGCAGCGCAAGGTATTTCGCTCTACATGCGTTGCGGTGGCTGCACTTTAGCCGAGTGGGCATCGCGCATTGGTCACCCGTCATCCATGCATAGATTTATCTTTAGCTGGAGGGCTATCATGAAGCTATGATTCAACGCCTTATCGTTCTTTGGGTTTGTTCGCTGTGTTGCGCATTTGCTGCGGCTGAGAACCTGTTTGATGGTGAGGGTGTGGCGCTGAGCAGGACCGATCTGTTTGCCGCAATTAGGGCCGCTGATGTGGTGGTGGTTGGTGAAGTGCACACCGATGCTGGTGGTCATCGGTGGCAGCAGAATCTGCTGCGTGACCTGGTTGACCAGAACATCAAGTTCATCTTGTCAGTTGAAGAGTTCGACCGCAGTCAGCAGTCAGCACTGGATGAATTCTCCGATAAAAAAATCGATGGGCAGGCGCTTAAAGGCATTCGAGCTTTTGTTGGTCCGTCGGTGCGTGATCAATGGTTTGAGTGGTATCTGCCACAGCTGCAAATTGCCCGCGACGGAGGCGTGTCATTAATCGCGAGTAACTCGCCGCTTAAGTATTCC
>CAJXQV010000107.1 GCA_913058165.1 uncultured Chromatiales bacterium
GCTCGGAGATGTGTATAAGAGACAGCCCTAAATGCTCAGGTTGCAACCTGAGCATTTAGGGTGGAGATGTTAACAGCTTTTTTTGGGCTCGAGCCTGAGCCTGTACTAGGTTCCGTCATCCAACTCAAAAAATCCAGTCATTATAATAACTAATTACAAACCAGCCCATTCGCGAGGGTTTATAAGTCATAAAAAGACTGACTCGTCATAATACCAGCGACCTTGCATTGGCAAGCCGGTCGAATGATATAGCCGCATGGCATGATATTGCTCCAACCTTAGAAAACAAGCTCATGGCGCCCCTGCCAAGAGCCCTATTGACTCTTGAGCCAAAGTCAGTAAGTTTGCTGCATGGAACATAAACAGGACGCCACCGCCGAAGCCGGATGGTCCGACCCTCGAATTTCACAATTCCTTATGACCGCGACGTTGGTGGTCGGGGCCATCGGCTACTTCATCGGATTTTCAAAGATCATTTCGGATGGGGCCGAAGCTGCAGTCAGTCCAGTGGCGCTGATCTCAGTCGGGGTGGTTGGCATCATCTCAATGCTGCGGCACTCAGTGTTCCACCGCAGTGACGCCATCCGAATGGGTTGGGATCAGGGACGGCGCAACAACTTTCAAATCGAGGTTGGTTTCGCCAACCTAGCGATCGGGTTGCCGGCCATCCTCGCCGTCGCACTCAGCTGGGGCGTCGCAGTCGAAGCAGCGTTCGTCCTTGCCTACGCCTTGTACTTCGCCCAGGTCACAGTGCTCGTATTGATGGACCGTGATGATGGCAAACTTAATCTGTTCAGGGTGGTTATGATGTTTATGCAAACCGGGTTGCTCGGCTACTTTGCCCTCTCGGCGCTGGCTGCAGTATTTAACCGGTAAGTGCTTTAGATTTTGCTCATCTGCCTACAACCATAGTCCTCGACGCCTACCCTATTCAACCGAGAATAGGTTGGGGCATACCCCAAAAAAAACCAACCCTCTGATGCACAAAGGGCTGGCTTCTGAACATGGCGGAGATAGGAAGCCCCGCCTATATTAGCAAGTGGGCGCAGGGCCAACCAGCGTCCAGACCTCGGGGCTTGCCAGCGGTGAAGAGCCGAGGGTCCACCACTTGGCGCGGTACACATTACCCTGGAATATCGCCTCTCTGCCTTCGAGAAAGATCGTGGCGTCGGCGTAATCGAGACGTACGTCAGAGACCAACTCGAATGCATTCGTCGCATCCGGAGCAACGTCAACAGTCCACCATTTCGCTTTATAGACCAGATCGTTAAAACTTACTATTTCGCCGCCGGTGTAGACTGTGGATGAGCTAAAGGCAGGCTGCATAAGCGCCATCGGGTCAGATAGATCGCATGAACTTGAGCCATCGTCTACTGGTGTGTCTGCAGCATTCGCAACCAGAGTTAGGTTCGCCGTCTTCTGAACCGTCGCATTACCTTGAATAGAAGTGGCAATAACAACCAGAGTCAGTTCGCCAGCGACGGCTTCATCCACATGCAGCTTTAGATCGACCGTTTGCATAGACAAGCTGGGCCCAGGCACATCACAAGAAATTGCATCATCGGGCACTGACATAGTGTCGTCTAAAACAAAGGTATCACTAACAAGTGTCGCGCCGCTGCTATCAAACAGAGTAGCCACAATGTTCATTGCGCCGTCTGTAGAGACAGTAAAGTGAACGTCGGCAACACCCGCGCTGTTTATTTCTATAGGCGAATCTACGTTAGTGAGAGTTACTCGATATTCGGACTCAACATCTGCAAATTCAACAGCCACTTCAATAGACTGAATATTGTCATATCCCGTTGTATAAACCTTGTTTACACCAGCAACCGGGGTGAATACATCCCCCGCCCTTTCACCGGCGAAGAAGTACCCCTGTGCGTTGATGGCACGCGCTAGCTCAAAACTTGCGACAGCGCCAGATGTTGCAACAGTTGCCGTGTATGAAGCAGAAAGAGACGGATTTTCACCATTTGCATCCATTACACGAGTATAGATAGTGTCTCCTTCGTTAAGCGCAATAGCACCCGATATAATTCCGACTTCTAAAAACGAATTATCCTCGACTACGGGGGTGCCACCACCGTTAAAATTTACGTCAATCGCGCTGTAGAAAGACGCCGCCGTATCGCCGACATCCCATACCGATAAGATCACTTGATAACCTTGACGAGACGGAACCTCACACGTGTGCTGGACTGACATTGGCGGACGCATCATGCCGCCTGAATATTCACAGAAAGGGGTCAGTTCAAAGGCAGCGCGAGAAAGGGGGCGTGACTGATCCCAGTCAGGTTTGGTAATAAAGTATCGCCAATCACCAGCGACATGATTTGCAGTGAAGGTCCAGGTAAAAACGTTGGGTCCAGCAGCAATATCGCTCTTTGACCAACGAGCTGGCGTTTGTGCGTTCAGCTCAGACCAGGCGGGACTCCCTGCTGCTGCAATCGTACCGTCAGCGGGGCCGCCAATTGGAAACCGTGGGTTGCCGTCTGGACCTTCCACAGATTGAGGCTCATATTGGATTGCGCCACAGCCAGTGTTATCCCCCAACTTGCAGAGATACGAACGGCTTTCAGGTTGTGAAACATACCCGTGTGAAAAAGACTCAACGGACAGACCCATTGCTGCAACACCTACTGCTATTGCTATTGCGAACTGTTTTTTAATCATTTTCATAAGAAAACTCCCTTCCGTTATACCTATGGCGTGAAAAACTGCAAATGCACCCTGCAATACTTGGTAATACTCTCGGTCTTTTGCCGAGTGCAGGTTAAAAAAATAGTCTATGTCTAATCCAAACCACTCCGATCCAAAAGATAAAATTCAAAAAATAGCCAGAAACTTATCGTAGTTAAGCCGTACTCAATTTTCTGGTCCGTTCGCGCCATTTACTGGTCTATTTTTTATGCCCAGAGGCTGGGCGCAAGCACTCAACGAGTTAGGTGGCTCTTTGCGATAGAACATAATTGTCGGATAGATTGGGGGATAACCCTAGAAATAAAAAAGCCAACCCTCTGATTTAAAAAGGGTTGGCTTCTCTATTTGGCGGAGAGGGAGGGATTCGAACCCTCGAACGGTTTAACCCGTTGTCGGTTTTCAAGACCGGTGCATTCAACCAGACTCTGCCACCTCTCCGTGTTTGTACTGCAATCAATGCTGCAGATTGTCTTTCTGGCCCCGAATGACTCTAAGGTCTTAGCCGGTTCCAGACCGAAACGAGCGTCTCGATGCGATTCGGGGTGCGATTGTCTACTGACTTGGCGTCTACTTCAATGCCTAGGGGCAAATTCTTTGCCGGAAATCGAAATTATTTCCCTGCTCAACCATTGAAACGTCGTTAAATACCTCGATATTTATGGAACTGACCATGCTAAAGTGAGGTCAATTACTAATGCAGCAGATGAACTGCTGTATTTATCGTTAATCAGGAGCTCAACATGGAACGCAATAACCTGCCCCGCGGCGGTAGCACTGCAATACCCGCCGGACGTAGCCAGGAATCTGTTCTCGCAACCAATAAAGTTCTTCGTAACACTTATACGTTGTTGTCGATGACGCTGTTATTCAGTGCCGCTACAGCCGCCACCTCCATGGCACTCAACCTGCCCCACCCCGGGCTCATCATTACTCTGGTGGGCTATTTCGGACTCCTTTATATGACCAATAAGTTCCGCAATAGTGCCTGGGGCATTCTCGCGGTATTCGGTCTGACCGGTTTTATGGGCATTACATTAGGCCCAATTCTGAGCATGTATGTGGAGTCTATTCCGAATGGCAGTCAGCTCATCATGACTGCTCTTGGCGGTACCGGCACTATCTTCCTCGCACTCAGCGCTTATGCCATAACCACCAAGAAAGACCTTAACTTTATGGGTGGTTTTCTGGCTGTCGGTACTATCGGGGTGTTTGTGGTTTCAATGCTGGGTCTGTTCTTTGACTTCTCGGCATTCCAGATGGTGATCTCTGCAGCCTGGATTATTGTCTCCAGTGGCTGGATCCTCTGGCAGACCAGCGCAATCATCAACGGCGGCGAAACCAATTACATTTCGGCGACCGTAATGCTCTATGTCAGTCTTTACAACATCTTCATTAATCTGCTGATGATTTTGGGTATAGGCAGTAACGACTAAGGTCCGCCCTTGGTTCAGATGACAAACCAACAAATAAAAAGCCCCGCAACCGCGGGGCTTTTTATTTGTGTGAATCCAGCTAAGATAGTGACTGGCTATATCTCTAGCGGAACCCAACGCCCGATGCCATACGCTGCAATCCTCCGACTTCTGCAAAACACCCTTCTCGGCGCTCTGCTTGGGGCATTCCTGCTGGTTCCCGCTTACGCTGAATTCGAATCCGGTACTGCCAGAGAACAACTGGATTTATTGCAGCAAGAACTGGCGGTCGAAACGATAAACGCCAGTGAACTGAATGATCTGCGCGACCGCGCTCTGGCTATTCGCACTGAGGCCACTGCCTGCGCAGCCGAACTGGAACCCCAGATCGAAAAACTGCAAGCCGAAATCCAGTTGCTGGGTGATATCACCGCTGCGGTCGATGTGCAGATATGGGAAAGTCGCAATCAAATTCTAGAAACATCCGATCGACTGGTTGCCACCAGCACCAGTTGTGAATTGGCAGCTGCGCGTTCAAGCCGCCTGGTCGATAACATCGAACTGCGCGTTAAAACCATCAGTGCTGAAATGCTCTCCACTCGTGAATACCACCTGCTCGACATCGTTAAGCAGATGCCGGTTGAAGTAGAAACCTGGTCAATGGCATTTAGCCGCGCGTTAACACCAAAGTTTAAAGAGGGTATAGATACCGCTGCGGCTATCTGGGGTGTCTTCGTAGGACTGCTGCTTGGCACGATGGTGGGCTGGTATCTACGATACCGCTACCGTAACGGCCAACTCAAAAACCCTTCCGGCGAAAGCAGCGGCACCAATAATCAGCATCTGCTAACACCATTATTCAAGCGGATACCATTGATACTTGCGGCCTTCGGCATGACTGCCGCACTTATTAGTATAAGCAACTCGCCCTACTACGAAACTCTGCCGGTACGTTTTTCACTGGGTTTAATGGCTTACGGTTTCGGTCTATTCCCTGTCTCTTATACACATCTCCGAG
>CAJXQV010000108.1 GCA_913058165.1 uncultured Chromatiales bacterium
CGTGGGCTCGGAGATGTGTATAAGAGACAGGCCGGAAATATAGTCTGCCGACCCCATTGGCATTCCAGCCATCGGCTCTTTCGCAGCAACCGGGTCGACTTCATCATTCTTAATCAACTTCACGAAAAACGGTACCTGACCGACAGGAGCAACCAAAATATTACGCTTGGGGTCAAATGCACCACCACCCCAATTGTTGCCGCCACCAATCATCGGATACATCACTGTACCTTCTTCACTTGGGGGAGTGTAGTAACCGCCATACCGCATTGATGCAATCTTGTCTCGGCAAAAATTTTTGTCAAACTCGGTAAACCCCCAAGCATCTTCCGGTGTAATTCCCACTTTCATTAGCGGCGGCGGCTTGACGGGGAAAGGCTGAGTCGGAGACAAGATATCACCTTCTACGCCATCAGTAGGCACGGGACGCTCTTCAATTTCAAAGAACGGCTCGCCGGTTTCACGATGAAAAACGAATACCACGCCTATCTTTGTCAGTACGACAACAACAGGAATCTTCTTACCATCGCGGGTGATATCAACCAGTAATGGATGAGTTGGGACATCCCAATCCCACACATCATGATGCACGACCTGATAATCCCAAACGAGCTCGCCAGTTGATGCACGAATGGCTAAAACAGAGTTGGCGTAACGATTGTCACCGGGCCGTTTACCACCATAAAAGTTTGGGGATGCGCTAGCAGTTGGCACAAACAATAGGTCGCGCTCACTGTCCCAAGACATTGTCGTCCAGACGTTGGCGCCACCTACATCATAATCAACCGCACCTTCACCCTCACGAATTAGAGTGTCGAAGGTCCAGAGATGCTCACCGGTGCGTGCATCAAATGCTCGAATCGCACCGTTCATCGAACTCACATCTTTAAACTTATTGGCGGTACCGCCAATCACAATTACGCCGTTCACTACAGCAACGGGTGACATCAACTGCATACCATTAAGCTGAGCCATCGGCGGCAGCTCTTTAATAATCGGCGTTACATCGACCTCACCTGCGTTACCAAATGCTTTGCACTGCTGTCCTGTCGGTGCATCTATCGCCATCAAGCGGCGATCATTGGTTGCCAGAAAAATACTGTGCTTACACAACGCATCATCTGCGGCATCAGGGTCAGTCCACTGAGTCAGTCCGCGACAGTTAAAACGACCTGCGTAAGGTGTTTTGTCAATCTTCGGGTCAAAAGTCCAGACCTCTTCACCGGTTGCCGGGTGTAAAGCGATAACCTTATTAAACGGTGTACAAGTCACCAAATGATTACCCGCTTCCGGCTGCAATAAAATAGGCGTTGCCTGAAAACCACTTAATGCGATTAACTCAGGGTTCTCTTCCAAAGCACCGGTGCGGTATGTCCATGCCTCCTCCAATTGATCCACATTCTCGGGCGTAATCTGATCGGCTGGCGAATAACGCCCACCACCTTCCACACCGCCATATTGTGGCCAGGTGCCTTCCGCCGCTTGTGCGGAAGCCGCACCCAGCAGAGCCAAAAAAAGCAAAAGAGAATTGAATTTCATATGTGATGCCCGTAATTAATTGGCCATAGAAAGCTACGCCCCCGACAACCACTTTTTATGAATAGCTTATTTGTGAATTATAGCCTGTCAGACCCAGCATTTTCGCGGATATGCAATGCGGCTATAATGCCGTCTATAAGGTGGTCAGACAGCTGCATATGTTCCTGCTACAGTCTCAAACCATCACAACACCGTTTACAGGGGATCTAACAATGGCTGTGTTAGTCATAACAGGCAGCACCAAGGGTATCGGGCGTGCATTTGCAGAAGAGTTTCTAAAGCGTGGGCACAACGTTGCTATCTGCAGTCGCAACGCAGAAGACGTTGCCAAAGCCACCGAGCAACTGGATGAAATCAGTCACGGGGCTGTTATCGGCCAGGTCTGTGACACAACTGACAAAGCTCAGGTGCAGGCACTTTGGGATGCCGCGACAAAAGCTTTTGGTCGCGTGGACTACTGGATCAACAATGCAGGCACCGCGATTGGCCGGCATCTGGTGCATGAGTTACCGGAAGACTCCGTCCGCCTGATGCTTAATAGCAACATGCTCGGCACCACATTTGGCTCACAAGTGGCGATTGCGGGCTTTCGCAAACAAGGCAATGGCAGTCTTTATAATGTTCTGGGTGGAAGCTTTCAGGGCAAACAACTCACGCCGGGCATGGGTGTGTACAGCTCAACCAAGTCTGCCATCAACCGCCTTACCACATACATAGAGTCTGAAAACAAAGACATGCCTGAGATTATTGTCGGCTCCATTAGCCCAGGTGTGCTAATCACAGAAAACTTTTTTGCGGAGCAAAAGCATCTGGATCAAGCCGAGTGGGAAGCGAACAAGCCAATACTGAACATTCTTTGCGACTACGTTGAAACGGCTGTGCCCTGGCTCACCGACGAAGTGCTTAAGAATAAGAAAACCGGCAAACGAATCGCTTGGCTTACCGGTGGTGAGATTGCCAAACGCTTCATGAAAGCCAAGCTGCTGGGCCAGAAACGCGACCTATTTTCCCGTTATGAGCTGTAGCAGGCGCTTAATAAAGACAAGAATCACTTTATTTCAGGCGCTATTTACGCAAATAGCATTGCGGTTTAGGCGCTTGCTGCGTAGTATTCCCGCCTCGCTTCAATCTGAACGTAATTGATTGATATTTAACAAATTTTAGAATAATTCGGTATAAGTACCGAACTTCACGGAATAAGCTATGCCGCACATGGTTATCGCCAACACCCTCAAGGATGGCAGGGTGGTTTTTCTTAGCAACGATGGAAGCTGGACTGCGGCTATTGCCGACGGCGAACTTGCGCAGGATGAACCGGCTGCCAGCAGTTTGCTAGCCAACAGCAAATCGCCGGCCAACATTAATGTTGTTATCGATCCGCAGCTTATTGAAGTCAACGAAACCGACCACGGTCGTCAGCCTACGGCTTACCGTGAATACATTCGCGCCTACGGGCCCTCTGTCAGAAATCCGGGCTAACATCATGTATCGCTACGACGAATTTGATCACACTTTTATGGCCGAGCGGGTTGCACAGTTCTCCCGTCAGGTAGCACGCCGCATGTCCGGCGAGATGACCGAAGAGCAGTTCCGGCCGTTACGTTTAATGAATGGACTCTACCTGCAGTTGCATGCGTATATGCTGCGGGTGAACGTGCCCTATGGCAGCCTATCGAGCACGCAGCTGCGCGGCCTTGCGGAAATAGCTCGCAAGTATGATCGCAACTACGGTCACTTCACCACCCGACAAAACATTCAGTACAACTGGGTCAAGCTCGATGAGATGCCCGCCCTACTCGGCGATCTGGCAAAAATAGAAATGCACGGTATTCAGTCCAGCGGCAATTGCATTCGGAACACCACTTCCGACCAGTACGCCGGCGCCTCGGCCGATGAAATTGAAGATCCACGCGTGTACTGCGAAATCATTCGGCAGTGGTCAACCCTTCACCCCGAGTTCTCGTACCTGCCACGTAAGTTCAAAATTGCAGTTACTGGCGCACCCAAAGACCGTGCTGCCGTGGCATTGCACGACATCGGCCTCCGCCTTTATCACAATGCCGAAGGCAAAACAGGCTTTGAAGTACTGGTAGGCGGTGGCCAGGGTCGTACCCCGGTAATTGCCAAAACAATTCGTAAATGGCTGGAACCCGAAGACATGCTGTCTTATCTGGAAGCCATCGTCCGTGTTTACAACCTATGGGGTCGTCGCGACAACAAATACAAAGCCCGCATCAAGATCTTAGTAAACGCTACCGGCATTGACGAATTCCGTAATCAGGTCGATGCCGAATGGGATAAAATCAAAGACACTAAACTGCAGCTTGATGCAGAAGAGATTGAACGCATCCGCGCTTATTTCGCATCACCGGCGTATGAAACACTGCCGGACTGCAGTGCTGAATTAGCCGCTCATGGCGAACAGAACACAGCCTTTAAAGCATGGTTCAAGAGCAACACTGCTGCACACAAAGTAACGGGGTACCTCATTGTTAACCTCTCATTAAAAAGCCCGAAGCAGCCTCCCGGTGATATAACCTCAGAGCAGATGCTTGCCACCGCGGATCTGGCCGACCATTACAACTTCGGTGAACTGCGGGTGAACCATCGTCAGAACTTGACCTTTACCGACGTACGGCAGGTAGATGTTTATGAGTTGTGGCAAAAACTTGCCGCCCTTGATTTGGCAACACCGAACATCGGCAAGGTGTCTGACATCATCGCCTGCCCAGGTCTCGACTACTGCGCGCTGGCCAATGCCCGGTCTATTCCCATTGCCGAGCGCATTCAGCAGCGCTTTGAAGACATCGATCGTTTGCATGACGTTGGTGAACTGTCGCTGAATATTTCCGGCTGCATGAATGCCTGTGGACATCACCATGTGGGCAATATCGGCATCCTGGGTGTTGAGAAAAAAGGCCAGGAATACTATCAGTTCACTCTGGGTGGTTCGTCTACCGAAGATGCTGCTCTCGGCGACCGTACCGGGCCAGGCTTCTCTACCGACGAAGTCGTTAATGCCGTTGACCGAATTCTGAACACATACATTGAGCAACGTGATGATGTTGAGGAGACCTTCCTCGAAACCTATCGCCGCGTTGGCATGGCACCATTCAAGGAGGCGCTGTATGGCGCTAATTAAAGACGGCGTAGAAGCTAAGGATAGCTTCGTTAATGCAAGCCACCTCGATACTCTGCCTGCAAGCGGTGACATTATTGTCAGCCTTGAGCAGTGGAGCGAGCACCGCGATGCGCTGCTCGCTCGCGGCACACAGCTCGGTGTAGCACTCAAAAGCGGACAGCATCCTGATTCCATAGCCGATGACCTGCAGCACTTCGCAGTAGTGGCTCTGGAATTTCCGGCCTTCACCGACGGTCGTGCATACTCTTATGCACGTATTCTGCGCGATCAACACGGCTTTGCTAAAGAACTGCGTGCGGTCGGCGATGTGCTGCTGGAACAACTGCTGTATATGAACCGTGTGGGTATAAATGCGTTTGATATTGTCGGCGACAATGACCTCGAGCAATGGAAAGTCTGTCTCTTATACACATCTGACGCTGCCGACGATCTACTCTGTGTAGAT
>CAJXQV010000109.1 GCA_913058165.1 uncultured Chromatiales bacterium
TCGTGGGCTCGGAGATGTGTATAAGAGACAGTAATACTTGCGGCGCGGGAACTGTATCTGAGTAATGATACTGCCGGAGCTGATCGAATTCTTATGCAAGTGGGCAAATCAATTGCCAGCATCAACCTGAGTCTGTGGGCAACCGTCAGTGCCGAGGTCAAACTCGCTAATGACCAACCCCGTCAGGCACTTGCTGTGCTGGAAAAAATTCCACCTGAAGATCCCGATGCCCAGTCGCCACGCGTGCTGTTGCTGCAAGCTAAAGCACTGTTCCAAATGGGTCAGGCTGAAGACGGTGTCCGGGTCCTCATGCAAAGAGATGCCGTGTTGCGGTCCGCAAAAGATAAGGCGGCCAATCAGCGCAATATTTATCTTGGCCTTCAATCCACCGGTGCAAGCCTGCCGGCAAGACCACAAAGCAGCGATGACACAATTAATGGTTGGCTCGTACTCGGATACATTACCTGGCAGCAACGAAATAATGTCGGTGCGCTGCGCGCTGCGCTGCTCGATTGGCGCAGCGTTTATCCCAACCATCCGGCAGCAGACAGTCTGGTTCCGGAACTGCTGAAAGAAGTCGGCATACTGCTGAATTACCCCGACAGAGTGGCATTGCTGCTGCCACTCAGCGGACGTCAGCGCGCCACCGCCGAAGCCATTCGTGACGGATTCCTTGCAGCTCACTTTGCACAAAGCAATCTGCCGGAACAACCGGAAGTTATGATTTACGATACCAGCAACGGTGCTATTGCCGCGTACGAAAGAGCGCTGCGTGACGGTGCCGACTTCGTGGTTGGCCCGCTGCTCAAAGAAGCCGTTGCAGACATCATGTTGCAGCCTGAAAAAGTACCCACCTTAATGCTGAATACTCATCCGGAAACAAGCTTCCGTGATGAGCAAATCTTTCAGTTTGCTTTGGCGCCGGAAGATGAGGCTCGACAGGTCGCACAGCGCGCAATAGCTGAAGGCCACCACAATGCCATTGTGTTCACGCCTAATAGCGATTGGGGTGCGCGAGTACTCAGCAGCTTTACCAATGAGTTAAGCGCCAACGGCGGGGTTGTGCTCGACGCTATCACCTACACCCCTAACCTGCCTGATTACTCTGCCGATATTAAGCGCCTATTGCTGCTCAACCAGGGTCAGGCCAGGCATCGCAGAATAAATCAGATTATTGGGAGCAACACCGACTATGAACCGCGCGTGCGTGAAGACGCTGATTTCATCTTCCTTATCGCAAACAACAAGGATGGCGGCATGCTCCGGCCACAGTTACGTTTCTACTACGCCGGTCAATTTATGACTTACGCCACTTCGTCTATCTACCAGCCCGGCAGTGATGCTGACGGTGACCTCAATGGTATCGTCTTTCCGGACTCCCCCTGGATTCTCGGTAAAATCAGCGCACCGGCAATCGAAGCAGCTATCGACAACTACTGGGGGCCAGCCGCAGAACGGCGCCAGCGCTTCTATGCTATGGGTAACGATGCTTACCGACTGCTGCCGCTTATTTATGATGTCGATGGGCCGATTACAGGAAGCATTAACGGACTAACGGGCCGACTCAGTATTAGCCCCGAAGGGCTGGTCGAACGACGTATGAGCTGGGCAGAAATTCGGCGGGGCAAGCCGTACCCTTTGGCAGAAACACCTGAACTGATTCAAGATAACCCTGACGCTGGACTGCTATCGCAATAGCGATACCTAGGTTCTCTGCGTAACCGTCTCGCTGCTGCAATCACCCTCAGGATATGAGCAAAAGCAAGCCATCGCCCCCCCCGCACCATCTGCTCGCAGGCCAGCACTGCGAGAACCTTGCTCTGCATTACCTGCAGACACAGGGGCTGCGGCTGCTTGAACGCAACTTCCGCTGTCGCTTCGGCGAACTGGACCTGATCATGCAATCGGACTCCTGCGTAATCGTTGTCGAAGTGCGCTATCGTCGATCTACCCACTACGGTGGAGCGGCGGTTACCGTAACGCGTAACAAACAACTCAAGATCATCAAATCAACCCAACAGCTGCTGCAACATCGACCCGCGCTAAATAATCTCGCCGTTCGCTTTGATGTTGTCGCAATCTCAGGCCTATTGGCTTCTCCCAAAATCAGCTGGTTGAAAGCCGCGTTCAGGGCAGACGGCATAATTTAGCCCCGCAGCCGCTGAGCAATGATATATTTGCCTGATGAAAACACGACTCATACAACAATTTGAAGAAAGCATTGCTGTAAAAGCAGCGGCGCTAAAAAGCATACTTCCGGCGATTGAAGCTGGCGGTCAGACGATGATCGATTGCCTGCGCAGTGACGGGAAAGTCCTCAGTTGTGGCAACGGCGGCTCAGCCGGCGATGCACAGCATTTTTCGGCAGAACTGCTCAATCGCTTTGAGATGGAACGACCGCCGCTAGCGGCAATAGCACTCACGACTGACAGCTCCACACTAACATCCATCGCCAACGACTATTCCTATGCAGAAGTATTCAGTAAGCAAGTCGCCGCGCTAGGTAGAAAAGGCGACGTATTGCTGGCAATTTCTACATCTGGCAATTCCGACAATGTCATTAAGGCTATTGCCGCGGCTCATGAGCGCGGAATGACTGTTGTGGCTCTAACCGGGCGCGATGGCGGTGTTATGAAAGACTTGTACGCGGAACGAGATATTGAAATTCGCGTGCCTTCGGAAAGGACGGCGCGAATTCAGGAGGTGCACCTGCTGGTTATTCACTGCCTGTGCGACATGATTGATCACGAACTATACGGCGAATAACGGTCGCTAGTTCATGACCGATCAACACGTTCAGCTCTTACTTTTAAATGCGGGCGGGTAGAGTACGAACTGCTTTAGCCATCGAATCAATCGCCGCCGCCGCACTAGCACAAAGCTTACTTAACCACCTTCAGCTGCGGACGTCCGGTTTTGGGTGGCTTCGGCACAGAATCCGCAGCGGTGCTATCACCCGTAACGGCAACCTCATCTTCAGCAACCGAGAAGACCATACCCTCCCCGGATTCCCTGCCATAGACCGCCATAACGGCATCGATAGGGACAAGCAGATTCATTGGGCGCCCGTTAAAACGCGCACTAAACGTAACTGCATCGTTACCGATCAACAATGAACTCGTGGCTGAGTAACTCACATTGAGTATCAACTTGCCTTGCTCAGCATATTCGCCTGGCGCCTGAACACCGGCGTGCGCAGCATCCACGACGAGCAATGGCGTTTCATTGTTATCGGTCATCCACTCGTGCAATGCACGAAGCAAATACGGACGTTTTGAGGTTAACGAATCAGACACCAGGGACTGAGCCTACTGCTGCATCTCATGTTCGAGTTCTGTCAGACTTTCCTGGAAAGAAGGCCTTGAGAAAACCCGGTTCATATACTGCTGAATCGGTTTCGCATCGACAGAAAGATCGATGCCGTATGAACGCAGCCGCCACAAGATGGGTGCAATACTGCAGTCAACTAGCGAAAAGTCGTCGCTAAGGAAATACGGCTTAATCTCAAAAACATCAACGCTAGCGATAATACTTTCCGTGAGCACCTTCTTCGCCCGGGTGGCCTGCCGCTTCTCAGTCGAGTTCTCAATAGCTTCAGCCATTGAGAACCAATCTTTCTCGATACGGAACAGGGCCAGACGGAACTGCGCACGCGTAACCGGATCAACTGGCATTAACGGCGGATGAGGGAAACGCTCATCAAGATATTCGCTGATAACTCGAGAGTCGTAAAGCACCAGATCACGATCAACCAGTGTAGGAACACTATGGTATGGATTCAGGTCAATCAAATCCTCGGGCATCTCAGGACCCTCAACATTGACGATATCAACATTGATATTCTTCTCTGCCATCACCAAACGAGCCCGGTGACTGTAGAAGCAGGTTGGACTTGAGAACAGCGTCATAATTGAGCGCCTATCCGCGATAATTCCCATTCTTATCTCCGCTTACGCAACGATGTGCGTTTAACTCTGTGAAACACGCTCCCGGAAATCCGGGCGCGACGATAACTCTTATTATGTTCAGGCGTCGATAGACCACACCTGTTGTTACGCGGCTACTTAACGTCTTTCCAAATCTCATTCTTAAGCAAATATGATAAGAGCAGGAATACCAGCAGAAACAGAATCACCCAAATACCAAGATAGGTTCGTTCCAGTTGCTCAGGCGCACCGGCATAATCAAGAAAGTTAACCAGATCACGAACAAACATGTCGTATTCTTCAGGCGTCAATTTACCCGGAGTAACCTGTTCAAAACCGACAAACTCCACACGGGTGAAACCAGGTGCATACTCGACTTCGTCAAAAATAGCGCGCTGCGTACCCTGCAACTCCCAAAGAACATGAGGCATGCTGGCATTGGGCAAAAGCAGATTATTAACCCCAGTGGGGCTCGACTCATCAAGATAGAATCCGCGCAGGAAGTTATACAGGTAATCTGCACCAAGACTGCGGGCGATCAATGATAAATCCGGAGGCGTCTGACCAAACCACTGCTCAGCACTCTCAGGGGGCATGGCAATCGTCATCAGATCCGTAGTTCTCTCGGCCGAAAACATGAGGTTGTTAATCAACTGTTCATCAGTCAACCCAAGGTCTTCGCCAACGCTGTTGTAGCGGACGTACTGCATCGAGTGACAACCCATGCAGTAGTTAACGTAGTTACGCACACCACGCTGCAAAGAGGCAGTATCGGCTACGTCGTTACCGACTGAGTCATGAAGACCACCACCGCCTGCAGCCTGAACTCCGGCTGATAGCGCCATCATTGCAACAGCCACGAGAGCGTATATGAACTTATTGAATTTCATCGCTTTACTAAAACTCATTTGTGATAGACCACTCTGTCAGGGACAGGCTTAGTCTTTTCACGCGCCGTATAGAAGGGCATCAAGAGGAAAAAGCCAAAGTAGATAATAGTGAATATACGGGCCAACAGTGTGTATACACCTTCGGACGGCAACATACCCAGCCAACCCAGAGCCACGAAGCTCACCGCAAAACAAGCCAACGCAAATTTGTAGGTCCAACCGCGATAACGAATCGACTTAACTTCGCAACGGTCCAGCCACTGTCTCTTATACACATCTCCGAGCCCACGAGACAAGAGGCAATCTCG
>CAJXQV010000110.1 GCA_913058165.1 uncultured Chromatiales bacterium
GAGATTGCCTCTTGTCTCGTGGGCTCGGAGATGTGTATAAGAGACAGAGCTTATAGACAGCATCCACAAATGCTGGGAGCAACACCGAGACCCGCTCACCCGAACGCTGCAGACCTTGCAAGTCACTCTCAGCTGCTAACACCATAGGCAGCGCTGCACGAATATCGTTCATCGAAGCAGCGCCCGATTGCGTCACCGAACGCTGCAATACCGACAGATTACGGAATGAATCATCATTTCCCTGCAGTGCGCCGGCCACCTCAATACTAACGGCCTGAGCTAACGCGAATCGGCTTAACGCAGTCTCCGCAGGACCTGCGGATTTCTGCGATTCCAGCATCCAGATCCAGCCTGCTGAAACTGCGAGCAACAGCAGCACCAGCAAAGCCAATACCGGGACAAACTTTCCTTCACTGGTTTTCTCAGCCATTCATTCTCTCCATCGGCCTGACAGGCAGACCGCTATCCATCACTTGTCAGCTATTGCTCACCGGCATGCTGAAAATCTTGTGTCGCCAATAATGTCGACATACTGAACACGGGCCAAAAATCATTGTTTCTGGCAAATGCACCTGAAAGGTAGCGCTCACAGCGAATAGCCATCTGCGGTATATCGGCAGAAAACTCGCTGTTTAAAAACCGCCGGAATCCGTAAACCTCATCCACCAAAACACCAACAGGGAATTCACGACTATTAAGAACAAGCACACGGGCTGCACGGGACTCTTTAGTAACGCCCCCACCGAGGTATTGGCGTAAGTCAACTATGGGTAACAAATGCCCACGAAGATTAGCCAACCCCCTAACCCAGGGCTTGGCACCGGGAACCCGCGACATACTATCGGGCAGCATCATGACTTCACGAATATCGTCACGTATAACGAGCATGGTTTCTTCACCCATCTTGAAACCAATGCCAACCCACTCCGATGTTTCGCCGCCATCGGCACTGCTAACCTGAACCAATTCAAGACAACGACGCTCAATCGCCTGAAGCAAATCAAACGGTTTACCCGCAAGAGCACGGAGATCTATTTCTGCAGGAGCGTTCATGCTGGCAATTGCGCCCCTACTGCTTCAGCCAGAGCATCGGCTTTTACAGGCTTAACCAGATACTCAACGGCTCCCTGGCGTAAGGCCCAGATTTTGTCGGTTTCCTGATTTTTGGTACTGATAATAATAACGGGAATACCGGCAGTATCAGGGTGGTTATGCAATTTGCGGGTTGCCTGAAAGCCGTTCATGCCCGGCATTACGACGTCCATGATGATGAGGTCAGGCTTTTTTTCACGGGCAATAGAAACAGCCTCTTCGCCATCATTGGCCGTTATCGTCTCATAGCCCCTCTGCTGAAGCGCCTGCGAATAAACATGCTGCTCAACCGGAGAATCATCGACAACTAGTATTAAAGCCATCGCTTAACTCACCCTGAAACCTGATTAGTAATAGCCCCTAAGAGCTCATCACGCGTAAACGGTTTGGTTAGGTATTGCTCCGAACCCACAATCCGTCCGCGCGCACGGTCAAACAATCCGTCCTTACTGGACAACATAATGACGGGCGTATTTTTAAAGTTACGGTTGTGTTTAATCAACGAGCAGGTCTGATAACCATCAAGACGCGGCATCATTATGTCTACAAAAATCAGGTCAGGCTTGTGGTCAGCGATTTTCGACAAGGCATCAAAGCCATCGACAGCCGTAAACACTGTGCATCCTTCCTTAGACAACAACGTTTCTGCAGTTCTGCGAATCGTTTTACTGTCATCTATAACTAGAATTTTCAGACCATTGAGATCCGGACCGGGGCTATCGCTCACAGACATCTCCCTGCATTAAGCAAAAATTATTAGGCAAAAAATTTAGTTCCCAAGCTGAGTTTTAACATAATGGTAACGACGCTGCCACGAACAGTTGCGATCACATCTGCCGATGATCACCGTCTCAGCCTCTCAACAATGCCTGCGCGGGCACCGACAAAACCACTGGACGCAAAAGTTCGCGAACAGGCTGTTGCAGTAACCCGCCGGAAAACCTTTATAAGAACTGTACCGATAATACTCGGCAACCACTCATATTTCACCAGAAACACCGTCCGTTATGGCATCATTTCAAAGTTCCAGTTTACCCAGCCCGGAGACCCAAATGAGTGAACTTCATCTCGGTATTGTGATGGACCCGATCGATGGCATTACGCCGGCCAAAGACAGCTCACTGGCCATGCTACTAGAGGCGCAGCACAGGGGCTGGAAAATCAGCTACTTCGAGCTCGATGACCTCCGTATCAGCAATGGCGAAGCGCGCGGATCGGCACGCTCACTGAGCGTAAAAGACAATAATAATCAATGGTTTAAATTGGGCCCCGCCCATGACATAGCGCTATCCGAACTGGATGTGCTGCTTATGCGAAAAGACCCGCCATTCGACATGGAGTACATCTACGCCACCTATATTCTGGAGCGTGCAGAGGCGGAAGGCGTGCTGATCGTCAACAAGCCACAGAGCCTGCGCGACATGAATGAGAAAGCATTCACAGCGTGGTTTCCCCAATGCTGCCCGGACACCCTCATCACTCGTTCTATGAACGATATGCGCAAATTCCTGCAGGAACATGGTCGGGCGGTAGTAAAACCACTGCATGGCATGGGGGGGCAATCTATTTTTGTCATCCGGGAAGGGGACCTTAATGCCAACGTGATTTTCGAGACATTGACGGACTATGGGCGTCGTTACGCGATCTGTCAGGGGTATATCCCCGAAATTGCAGACGGGGATAAACGCATCATCCTGATTGGCGGGGAACCTGTCGCGAAGGTTGTGGCGCGGGTACCTTCCGCCGATGACAACCGCGGTAACCTGGTTGCTGGGGCCAAACCCGATATCCGGCCATTAACCGATCGGGACCATTGGATCTGCCAGCAAGTGGGGCCGGTGTTGCGTGAGCGCGGCATTATATTTGCCGGCATCGATGTTATCGGGGATTACCTGACTGAGGTCAACGTCACTAGCCCTACCGGCATTCGGGAACTCAAGAACTATGGCGATGTTGACGTTGCCGCAACACTAATGTCTTATCTCGAAGACCTGTTACAGCAGCGCGGCGCTAAATAACACCGCGATGAAAAAAACTAAGGGACTGATTAATAAGGTAATAAACTGACCATGAAAACCTGATGAGCGCTCATCAAGCAGCCGCTGATGCTCTGCCGCCGGCAAGGGTTAACAGCAAAGCCAGCTCCGATTACCTGGCGGCAACCTTGCTTCTTGCCGCGCTGTTTCATGGCGTCCTGATCATGGGGGTGTCCTTTACTGCGGGGGACCCGCCAAGCGATGCCGACGATTCAACGTCTCTCGAAGTTGTCATCGTCACCGGCGACTACAGACAACAACTTGCGCCCGCCGATGCTGAACTGCTCGCAGAACGCAGCTTGCTAGGCACCGGCAACACTAATGACGATGTGCCCGTCAGCATTGCTTATGGAGAGACCGGCGACACATCGCGGGCAGGCCAACCTCGCGACGGGGCTGAAATAGCACCGGATCCGCTTCGGCAAAAAGACGATCAGAACATGCTGCTGTTCGCTGATCGAAGCGACGCGGCGAAACTTAGCGAAAATGAACCCGATCCACAAACATTAGAAGAATTACGCAAAGGCTTAAGCGGTGATAGCAACCCCACCGAGATTATTGCAGACCCCAGCGAAAAAACGCTCATACGCAGCAATAACCCGCGAGAGCTTCTTATTAGCGCAAACACCCGCGAGTCGCGCATTGCAACTTATATGGAAGGCTGGAAACGCAAGATCGAAAGGGTCGGCACCATGAACTTTCCAGACACCAGCGGTGCAATCCGCAATCCGGTGCTGGAAGTTGCTGTAACCGCCAATGGCGAGCTTGCCGAAGTTACTTTGTTGCGCTCTTCTGGCCAGAAAAAGCTTGATCAGGCTGCTGTCAGTATTCTCCGCATGGCATCGCCATTTGACCCGTTTCCCAAGCACCTCAGCCGTGACTTCGATGTACTGCGATTCTCCTACGAGTGGTATTTCGCCGGTGACATACCTGGATCCAGGTTGTCTATTAGCGAGTAAGACTATTTTACGGTGGCGTGCGACAATGCACCCATGAAAACGGCTCACAATCTTCGCGGACACTTGCTGATCGCCATGCCTGGGCTCGATGATCCCAATTTCGATCACACCGTCACCTATTTGCTTGAGCACAATTCAGACGGTGCTTTCGGGCTGATCGTAAACCGGCCTATCGATCTCGATATGGGCGATATCCTTGAACAACTTAAAATAACCAGCAGTGACCCTCAGCTCAACGCCCAGCCCGTAATGTCGGGTGGGCCTGTACAGCCGGAGCGGGGATTTTTACTGCATCCCACCGACCCCTCGGAATTGCCGAAATGGGATAGCACGGCCCGTTTTGATGATGGCATTAGCGTCACCACGTCACCCGACATCCTTACTGCGCTGGCCAATGGCAATGGGCCGGACGATATGCTGTTTGTGCTGGGTTATGCCGGCTGGGAAGCCGGTCAACTGGAGTCGGAAATAGCCAATAATGCGTGGCTGAGCGTTGAAGCAACTCCGCAAATTCTCTTCGAAGTGCCCCTGCCGGACAGGTGGGATGCATCAACAAGGCTTTTAGGCTTTGACCCTGCCGCCATCAGCCCTGAAGCAGGACACGCGTGAACACACCCAAAGCTATTCTTGCCATCGACTTCGGCGGAAGGCGGATCGGCATTGCCAGCGGATCGATTGTTGCCGGCACCAGCTCCCGCATTACTACCCTGCAAGCCGATAATGGTGTTCCAAAATGGCCACAGCTGGATAGCATCATTAATGAATGGCGCCCCGACCTGCTGGTTGTCGGCATGCCCTATAATATGGACGGCACCGAATCAGCGATGTCGGTTAGAGCAAAAGAGTTCGCGACAACATTGGCCGACAGGTATGATTTGCCAGTAGATACCGTTGATGAACGTCTTACCTCCGCCGAGGCCAAGTCGATATTAAAAGAACAGCGTCGACTGGGCATTAATACCAAAAAGATCAACAAGGCTGATATCTGTCTCTTATACACATCTGACGCTGCCGACGATCTACTCTGTGTAGA